>JAFQAM010000341.1 GCA_017416885.1 Clostridia bacterium
TGATTTTTCAATCTAAATATGAATATACTTTCTATAAGAATACTTTGTAGGTGGTATTATGAAAAAATCAATTAATCTTTTTCAATTAATGGGATTTGCTGTAACATCATTTGGCGGTACAATTTTACATTTCTTATACGATTGGCTTGGTCAAGCTACTTGGATTGCACCCTTTTCAGGCGTAAATGAGTCAACATGGGAGCATATGAAGCTGATTTTTTGGCCTATGCTTATTTTTGCTATTGTACAAAGCTTTTTCTTCCGCGACCGTAAGGATTTTTGGTGCATTAAGCTTAGAGGAATTTTGCTTGGACTTATATTAATTCCTGTGTTATTTTACACTTATAACGGTGTTATAGGTAAATCGCCCGATTGGTTAAATATTGCTATTTTCTTTATTTCGGCGGCGTTAGCTTATATTTATGAGGCTAAGCTATTTAAAAGCGAAAATTTATCCTGTAAAAAACCAAGACTTGCGTTATATGCTCTTTTATTAATTGGAATGTTATTTGTAATATTTACATTTAATACACCTGAGATTGGGATTTTTAAAGATCCAATTTTGGAAAGCTATGGAATATAATTAAAAATACCGCTAAGGGGCTTTTCCTTAGCGGTATTATGCTATCTTATGCTTTTTCCGTCGCTAAAAGCTTTGCCTACCTTTTCGCCAAAGCTCCAATATGCGTGTGTTACACTATCATAGATAATTGGATTTAGCTTTTTAGCGTCGATTTTTCCATTTTCGTCAAGTATTTCTTCGTCTGCACTTATATTAACTATTTCGCCTATGCAAATTCCGTCCTCATTGAACTTAAGTAGCTTACATTCAACGGTCATTTTTAACTCATCAATAAGTGGCGCGTTAACAAATTCGCTTTTTGTAGCATGAAAGCTTGCTTTTGCAAATTTATTTGGCTCATCGTTTGCAGAAACAATGCCAACATAGTCACAAGGTGCCACTGTATCTACTGTCGCAAAGCTTAAGGTGAATGCTTCTGTTTTCTTAATATTCTCTGTTGTTTTATGGTCATCAGCTAAGCATACCATAACTAAATTAGTATCATAAATTCCTCCCCATGAGGCATTCATTGCGTTAGGCACTCCGTTTTCATCATAAGTGCCAACAATAAGCACAGGCATTGGATATAGCCAAGTTTTTTGTCCAAAATTTTTACGCATTATATTGTCCTTTCAAGTTTTATTTACTATTTAATTATAACACAAAATAATAGAACATTCAACTATTTAGGAAAATTAAAAAGCAAGGATTCAGTTGCTAAATTAAGCATTAAATCCTTGCTTTTGTGTTATTTTTTCTTTACACGGAAAAGGAGAGATTTGAGTTTTTTCCAATCAAATGGAATAAGTGGAAAGAGGTAGGATTTTGTGCCGAGGACGGTTTCGTTTGTGCAGATTAACAGGATTGTTATTATTGTGCCAAGGATTAAACCCCAATAGTTGAATAATGCTATTAAGGTAAGGCACATTATTCGCATAAATTTAAATGCATAGCCAAGCTCATAGTTTGATTGAGTAAAGCCCGCTATTGATTCTATTGCCATATAGAAAATGACATCAGGTGAAAACCAACCTATTTGCACGGCAAAATCACCAAGTAAAAGTCCGCCAACCACGCTGAATGAATTAGACATTACACTCGGCGTATTAAGTGAAGCAAGCTTCAAGCCCGATATTACTACCTCTATGATTAAAAGCTGAGCAAATAGCGGTATCTTGCCATAATTGTCAGGGACAATAAAAGATATCCATTCAGGCAAAATGCTTGCATTTAAAACAAGTAAATACCAAATTGGAGTTAAAAAAATTGAGCCTATAAAGACTAATTGACGAACTATGCGAAGGTATGTCCCTGTAAACGGCGGAAAATAAAAGTCGTCCGTTTCCTGTAAAAAATCGAAAATTGAGGTGGGCAAAATCAAGGCCTCGGGAGATGTGTCGCAAATTATAATAACGCTTCCCTCTAATATTGAGGCGCAAGCAGCATCAGGTCTTTCAGTACACCTTACCTTTGGAAATGGATTATACCATTTTTTCTTAATCAAGCATTCAATAAGACTTTGGTGGCCCAACGGAAGAGCATCTGTTTTTATATTATCAAGCTTTTCCGATAGCTGTTTTACATACACAGGATCGGCTTTCCCTTTAATGTAAATCAGCGAAACATCTGTTTTAGACTCCTCACCTATGCAGTGATATTCAACTATAAGGTCAGGATTTCTTATTCTTCTTCGCACCATCGCAATATTAAAAAGCAGAGTTTCAACGAATCCGTCTCTTGCTCCTCTCATAACCTTATCATTTTCAGGCTCCTCGGTTACTCTTGCAGGATATGTGCGCGCATCTATGATTATAGCTCCATTACCAAATCCATCTGCAAGCATAGCGGTGCATCCGCTTAATATCATTGTAATTATTTTATCAAGTGAATAGCAAGCATCAACCTCAACAGCAGGCACGCTTGTTTTTATAAATTTTTCAAGGTCTCCCTCTTGATTTGAGCCAAAGTCCTTAATTGTAGTTAGATGCATCATCAGCTTTTGCATAATAGCGGCGGTAACAAAGCCGTCTATATAATACATCACCACTCTTTTTGAGCTTATTTCCATTTCTCGCTTTATTATATCGAAGCTTTCACCAATATTCAGTGTTTTGTCAATCAAAGCAATATTTTCATCAAATGAAAATGTTAAATCAGGCATAAAAATCCTCCGTAAACACTTTTATGTTAGTATTTACGGAGTTTTTTGTTTTAAACTATTTATTTTTGAAAAATTGGTAGAAATAGCAAGGTATCATACCGTTATAAAGCTTCCTTACCTTGTCAGGCTTGCGGTCAAACAATCTTGCAAATCCCTCGTGGCTTGTAATAATATACTGCTGCCATTTGTCAAGGGTTTTGAAATGCTTGCCCATTTTTCTGTATAGCTCCTCTGTTTCCTTCATTGAAAGCAGTCTTTCGCCATACGGCGGATTGCAAACAATTGTGCCCCGTCTTCCCTCGGTGGTGATGGTTAATGCATCTCTTTCAAAAATTTTGATGCGGTCACTTACGCCTGCGCGATTGGCGGTTTCCTTGGCAATATCTACGCATTCGGGATTGATATCAGATGCATATGCTTCAAAATTGGAACCAAAAGCAATTTGTGATTTTGCTTCCTCTCTTGCATTTTGCCAAATTTGTTTGTCAAATTGAGGAAAGCCTTCTGATATAAAGCCTCTTTCAAGTCCCGGCGCTTTATTCAGCATTAGCATTGTTGCCTCAACTGCAATTGTACATGAGCCGCAAAACGGATCCCAAAATAGCACATCCTCTCTCGGCCTTGATAGCTTAGCTAAGGCACAAGCAAGAGTTTCCCTGATTGGCGCTTCGTTTGACACGGGACGGTACCCTCTTTTGTGTAGCGGAGTGCCTGATGTATCAATCATTAATGTTGCTCTGTTTTTGAAAATAAATAAATCAATTTGATATTTTACACCCTTATCCTCAAAACAAGTTATACCGTAGGCTTTGGTAAGGCGCGACACAACTGCTTTTTTTATTATTTTTTGGCAATCGGGGATTGAAAACAGCGCGCTTTTAATGCTATGACCTCTTACGGGAAATTCGTCGGTTTTGCCTATCCATTTTTCCCATTCAAGCGCTTTTGGTCCCTCGAATAAATCATCAAATGTGAGCGCGTCAAATTCCCCTATTTTTATATACAATCTTTCGGCAAAGCGAAGTCCTATATTGCATTTTGCGATAGCATTTTCATCACCCGTAAAGCTGACTCTGCCATCTATTGTTTCAGTTCTCTTATAGCCTAACTTTTCTATTTCCTCGCCTAAAAGGCTTTCAAGACCGAAAAGGCAGGTCGCTACATATTCTACTGTCATTTTGTTCCTTTCTGATTATATCTATTATGCTTTTTTTAAGGTAAATGAAAACTCGCAATACTTTCCGTATTCGCTATTTACCTTAATTTCCTCGCCGTGTGCTTCTATGATTGTTTTAGAGATAAACAAGCCAAGTCCTGCGCCTGTTTTGTCAAGTCCTCTGCTCTTGTCGCTCTTAAAGAAACGGTCAAATACAAACGGAAGCTCTTCCTTAGTAATGCCTATTCCCTCGTTGCGGATTAAAAATCTTATCTTGTCACCTTCGTCCTTAATGCTTACCTTATAGTTACCCTTTTCATAGGAAAACTTAATTGCGTTATGACAAAGATTATAAACTACTTGGTTAATCGCATCCTTGTCACCTATAACATCAATATCAAAATCGTCAAGGTCAAATTCCACATCAAGCTTCTTTTCCTCTAATTGATTTTCAAATGAAATTACAGTTTGTCTTGCAAGCTCACAAATATTAAATTCCTTCATTTCAAACTTGCGCTCGCCTGACTGAAGCCTTGAAATATCGAGAAGTGATGAAACAAGACGGCTCAAGCGTTTGATTTCCTCTTTTATTATTCTAAGGTAGTATTCTTGCTTTTCAGGTGGGATCGCGCCATCTAAAATACTGTCAATAAAGCCAGCTATTGTTGTCATTGGTGTTCTCAGATCGTGAGATGCATTACTTAAGAAAGTATTCTGCATTTCGTCTCTTGCCTGTACCACAGTAACAAGATTATTAAACGAGGTTGCAAGCTCTGCGATTTCGTCGTCGCCTCGCACCCTTACTCGCGCATCATATTTTCCGCGTGAAAAATCTTTTGCGGCATTACTTATTTCACGAAGCGGCTTCATAACCTGATAGCTAAAGCCATAAATTGCAACTAATGCGCATAAAGAAATCCAAATAACAGAAATTGCGATTGATCTTAACATATCATCTGCCATATCAGTTTGTCCCTGTGCGCCCGCAAAGGTGATAACCACACCGATTTCGCCCTCACCTAAGATGTCCTCCTCAGGTGTCTTATCTTCTTCAGTTTTTGGATCGGTTGGTATATCGGTTGCTTCTGTATCGATGCTTGTTTCGGTATCAGAGTCTATTGTATCGTCAATTTGTGGCGGATCTGAAATTGCGGAAGCATAAAAATCAACGCTTTTTGTAAACAGGTCGCCCATATCACTGTCTCTGAAAATATTTCTTGATTCGTATATATCAAGCAGGATGTTTTTGTTAATTTGTAGCTTATTAATTACCTCATTTTTACTTAGAGCCCCGTCACCGTAAAGCAGTATCGGCTCACCGCTTTGTGCATCTCTATAAGCAAAGAATGCTATTTTGCCCTGGTTATCAGTTATTATAACGCCGCAGTCTGACATTGCAAAAAATGCAAAGGATAGGTTTTCGCGAAGAGTAGTTTCGTTAGATTTCAACTGTTTTTCTATGGATTCATATTCTCCGCTCATACTTAAAACAGTCTTTTTAAAGAGGACATTTGTCTCATATAGCTCATTTCTTTTTGTTTCAGTTGCATAGTTTCCCGCTATGGTTGTAACAAGAACTCCCAAAATTGCAACCGTAAAGAACATAATCGCCATAAAGATAAGCATATATCTTGTATAAACGCTTTTCAATTTTAACCTTTTAAGCTTGATTTTTTTCACGATTTTGTCCCCTTTCTTGTTTATAAATATAGTATAATAGAAAACATTAAAAAAGTCAAACAAAAAATAGCCTTTTGTAAGGCTATTTTAATTATTCAGCTTGTGAAAATACCTCAAATTTGTAGCCTACGCCCCAAACGGTCTTTAATTCCCATTTGTCTGATACGCCCTTTAGCTTTTCTCTTAAGCGCTTAACATGGACATCAACTGTACGGGAGTCACCAAGATAGTCAAAGCTCCAAACTTTATTTAAAAGCTGATCTCTTGTATATACTCTATTGAAATTTTTTGCTAAGAAGTAAAGAAGCATTAGCTCCTTGTGTGGAATATCAACATTTTCGCCCTTGATTTTTAGCTCGTGATTTGCTAAGCTGATTTCGATATTATCAAAACGAAGAGTGTCCTTGTCAACATGAGTTTCCATTGTGCTGTATCTTCTTAAAACAGCCTTTACTCTCGCTAAAAGCTCCTTCATATCAAACGGCTTAACCACAAAATCGTCAGCGCCCAATTCAAGTCCTAAAACCTTGTCAAATACATCGCCCTTTGCAGTAATCATAATCATAGGCTTATTAGATGTTGCCCTGATTTCACGGCAGATGTCGGTGCCGTCCTTTTTAGGAAGCATTAAGTCAAGAAGTACAATGTCGGGATCGTAGCTTTTGAACATATTCATTCCTTCAATTCCGTCGTTGGCAATGGCGACTTCGTAGCCCTCATTTTGAAAGTATATCTTGATAAGCTCACAGATATTTACATCATCGTCAATTACAAGCATTTTTGTACCAAGCATGTTAAGTCCTCCTATTATAATTCATAGTTTGTTAATATTTTATCACAAAGTTTTCAATTTGTAAATAGATTTCCACAA
>JAFQAM010000342.1 GCA_017416885.1 Clostridia bacterium
AAATCAAGAAGCTCATCTGTGAAGCCTGATAATACGAAATTGAATGCTCCATATGTCTTATCAACCGGCGCTTTTACTATGCTTACGCCTGTCAATGTGCTGTCAAGAGGAGCCTTGCCGTCTAACTTTTCACTGATCGCGCATACTGCGCCATATTCAAGCTTAGTATTGTTTGCTTTTTCATAAGCCTCAACCGCTTTACTGTTAACAGCAAAGCCTATTGTCAATACAAGCTCGCCATCCTCAGGCATTGAGTAGCCTAAGAATTCAAACAGAGCCTCAGCGCTTGGCGCCTCGTCTGAAAATTCCTCAGAGCAAACCGCGCATATGTATGTCTTTACGCCCGCTGACATATAGCCGTCAGCGTATGCAATTCCTATTATCTCGCCTTCCTTATGGCCTGTTGCAGGAATAATCTCTGACTGATATGTTACAGTTTCAAAGTCTTTTACTGAATTTACATACTTCTGAACCTCTAAGGCTCCGCTAAGCTGTGCTCCGCAAGGACAATCTGTTACATATCCGTTTGCTCCGTCCTCGGTACAGGTTGGAGCGTCATAGCCTGCGCTGAGCATATGAGGAACGCCCTTATAAATTGTATAGTTACAGTTATTTATTGCACTCGGTAATGCATTCTGAACAGTGTAAATATAAACATTGTAGTCCTTGTTTCTGTTATTTAGGCAGTTTGAGTTCATTGTTAAGCTTTCGCTGTGAATATACATTGTAAGGTCGCAAAGCGGACCGAAGTTTGCGCCCGGATTTTTAGTACTGAACGCCCACTGTCCAAGGTATGTAAGATCCATAATTACTACCTTTTTAAGGTTAGAAACACCGTCAAAAATAGCAGAGTCATTAGCAATCTGTGTTACTCCGATATTTGAACCGATGTAAACATACTCAAGCTTTTGGCACTCAGCAAATGCTGTTTTACCCCAAGATACTTCACAGTTATCAGGTAAAATTACTTCCTTCAAGCCTGAGCCGTGGAAGCTTGACACTTGGAAATCGTATGAGCTTCCTGAGCTTAAGCAAAGATCTGTTATTGATAATTTTCCTTTAAATACATTACTGCTGAATTTTACGCTTGCTCCTGCTACGGATGAATCAATCTTTTGAATTGAATTATTTGCGCAGGATGATTCAAATGTGACATTTGCCTTACCTATTGTAATCTCTGTCAACGCGCTGAGCTTTGCAAACGATGTCAAGGATACGGTTGCGCCATCCATAATGTTCATTTTTAAAACGGAAGCATTACTGTCTGCAATATTAACGGATGAAATACCCATAGGAACATTTATTTCTATAATATCCTCTAAGGTATATTCGCCAAATGGCTTAATACCTGTTAATACATACATATTGTCGCCAATTCTTTCCAGATTGAATAAGGCGCTTACCTTTACGCTTACTGTTTTATTTCCTGTTACAACTACATCAATGCTTTCGTTGGTAATATCCAAATAGTAGGTTTCCTCCATACTTTCGCCGCAAACAGTACAGGTATATAGCTTCACACCCGGAGTTGTGGAGGTTGGCTGAGTATCGCTTACAAGCTCCCATTTACAAGCGGCGTATTTGCCGTATGATGCTGTATATTCGTCACCGCATACTGAGCACTTGTAGCTTTGTGATGCGTATGCTATACAGGTTGCTTCGATTGCTTCGGTTGGCTCATAGCTATGCTGGCAATCCTTGGAAACAACTGCTGTTATGCCGTATGAGCTCACTACTGTGGTATTAGTTGCTTTTCCTTCCTTGAGCTCGCCAAAAGAAACAAATAAAGTCTTCGCGCTATCTCCGCGCTTGATTTCAAATGCATCTGTCGGAGTTGTTTTTGCTTCATCTGTAAACAGTGAAACTGTTTCAATCGCTGTTCCGTCAGATGTTGGATTTATTGTATAATAATATGTGCCGCCCAAGCCTGTGCCCACATTGTCAGTTACAATCAAGCTGCCGTTTTTCTTGAAAGCAAATTTGTATCCGCCCGTCATTAAATAATGAACGAATGCCGTAG
This sequence comes from Clostridia bacterium, assembly GCA_017416885.1. Lineage (GTDB taxonomy): Bacteria > Bacillota > Clostridia > Oscillospirales > CAG-272 > RGIG2000. The sequence goes on from JAFQAM010000342.1 coordinate 2,021, forward strand.
TGTCGCTCTTACCTGCCATCAAATTAGCAAGCGGCATACCGTCATGGGAGTCGGTCAGCATCATCATATGAGACTTGGTTAAAAATTTATCAATAGCAGGCTTTGCTCCGTCAGGAAGAACAAATATACCGCCTAAAATACTGATTTCGTCCTTATTTGCATATGTTAATTCATTTTCTGTTGCAAGGTTATCTGTGGACCAATAAATTTCATTTGCTGCTTCAGCGGGAAGATTGAAAAGTCCACCGTAAATTGTTATATCAAACGCTCTTTTGTTGTATACAACTGTATCGGTAGGCGCTTTATAATCAACATTGAAATATTCACCTCTGAGTGTAACATCACAGGTTTCCATAAAGTCGATTCTGGCTGAGTTTTCGCCGTTAGATCTGTTCAATACAAACTGAACATCAATAGCACCGCAGATTTTAATGTATGGGTATCCCGGCACATGATTTCCCTCATAGTCGTAGCAGAGGAAGAAGTTTGGCGCGTCAATTTTTACATCGCGACCGATAAGAGTTTCTCCCTCGTCTCCGTTATAGCCGTGTCCCTTACAGTCAAACACTGTATATGAGCCAATCTTATTATCAGGGTTTACCGCCTTAAGCGTTCCCTTTCCTATAACTACATTGGCAGAGCGTTGTCCGCCCATTATTGTACCGTTTCTGGATACGGTAAGGGTATAACCGCCAAGATCAAGGATTGCGTGATTTTGTCCCCAGATTTGGATTTGCTCGCCCTCGGCATAAATGTCGTTCATAAGAACTACCGCGTGTGAATTTGAGGTCATTGCTTCATTAAGCTGACTAAATGAATAAACCTCTTTTGCCGCTGCTCTGTAAAGGCGTGTATCCTCAGTGAAGGAAACAGTCTCTCCGCCCTTGTAGGAACGGCCGTCGTGAGTGTACCAGCGAAGCTGATAGCCATCCTCCGCATAGCCTGCATTTGATGCTGTCGGAAGAGTGAATTCCTCTCCTGCAGCTACCACCTGCTGTCCGTTTTCATAAGCTGTCTTGTCAAATCCCGCGTCAGGATGGAAGGGGTTATGACTGTTCATATATGAAACGGTGATTTTCTTTTCATCTGCAGATGCGGTCGTAGCCATCACTGTGATTGCGCTTATTAATACAACCAGCACTGCGAGGAAAATTAAAATTCTCTTTTTCATAGTTATTCTCCTTAAATTAAAGTATTATATTATAAGTTTATCATAATATATTAAGCTTGTCAATAAAAACTGTCATTCAATTGGTTAGTTTGTTGATTTTGCACAACCGCAGGATGAATTTTTTATGCAAAAAAGCAAGAGGCTTGCCTCTTGCTTTTTGTGTTATTTGTTATTTATGCAGGGATATTCTCCGCTAAATATTTATTGATTGAAATGGAGCTTGGCATATTTGTCTGTTCCTTTTG
>JAFQAM010000343.1 GCA_017416885.1 Clostridia bacterium
AAGCTCGTTGGCAAGAGTAACTAAGGTTTCATTCATTGTTCGTATTTCGCTTTGTACAGCCTTGAGATCTAATACATCACGTTCCAATGTTTTCAACCGTTGCTCGTGCCTTTCTAAAATAATCTGTGCATCTTCCATTAGAATTCTCCCTTCTTTTAATTATAGCTTGGCTAACTATATTGTAATATTTAATGTGGACATCTATTGTCCAGATTTGAAAATTTTTTAATACAAAAACGCACACTTCACAATTTGAAGTGTGCGTAAAACCGTTTAGATTTTGTTAATTTTGTTCATCCCAAGCCGGGCATAGAACCATCCCCTGTCCGCCTCTAATTTGCTTCGATAATTTCTGCAATTTTTGTGTTTGGCAAATAAATAAATTTATATATTTCATCAATTTTTAGTCTATCTTCAGATCTAATGATATTAAGTGATATTTTTTCATCTGAGTTATCAATGGCTATCACTGGCCACGATTTAGCAACGGTTAAATCGCTATCGGAAATTGTAATTGAATAATCTACTACTATACCCTCTACTTGTATAGGTGAGTTGCCTTTTAAATATTTATAATCGGCGTAGTATTTCATAAAAAAATTTCCGAATAGTAAGCTGAAAAGAACTAATAGTGCGCAGGTAATAGGTGTTATTGTCTTCAATAATATTGACAACTTTTTTATTTTAATAAAATAAAATATAGTCAAAGTGATAAATATTACCATCAATAATAGTGTAATTACTAACACCATCCAAAATTCTTGATAAAATCTGTCAAGTAAATTTTTTTCTGCATCTATCATTACATTCCTCCTTAAGAATTTTGTAAAAAGTTTAATATCACAGAATTATATTTATAATATAGTCCATTAATCATACCTCTAAAAAGTGGTTTCAAATCATTAGGCAAAGGACTGGTAATCCATCTAATGGCGACATTTGTTAAATATTTTTCTTGTGACCATGGTGTACCTTTAAATAACATGTCGTCAACTAATATGCTATAAGCGGGTCTTAACAACACATCCGCTTTAAATTTCCAGGCACTGTTTAATCCTAATGCACTTACAATTCCCCCAAAAACAAACACGCTCATATAACTCTCTATACTACTAAATTTTTTACCGGCAATAGTATATGCAGTTAATTCAGCTGAGAATTTTCCATAAAATGATTTTAATCCACCGGTCAAAAAGGAAACGCCTAATTTACGAGCAATTCCTCCCGAAATTCCAGCTAATGTAAAGCCTACAGCAGCACCTATCACACCACCCAGCATTGCTCCTGTTAATATACCTCTCCACAAATCTATTTCTTGTTGATTTGCTGATGAGGCGCCTATTCCTGCACCTAAAGCTATTCCGATTCCTAAACAAAATATGAATGTAGAAATCGCCAGGTGTCCTGAAGTGTCGCACTTGTTAACGGGATCGTTCAAGCAATAAGCATAAAGATTAGCACCGCCGATGGTTTCGGGGTCAAGATATGAAATATCATCCATTGAGATAAATCTGCCTGTTTGTGGGTCGTAATATCTTGATTTTAAGTAATATAAGCCTGTTTCGGTGTCATAGTAATAGCTACGGTATCTAAACGGGTTGATGCTGCCTAAACCAAACTCGGTATAGTCTGTTATGGTATGATTTCCCCAAGCATCGTATGTATATTTTACCATAGTATTACCGCTTGTGTCAAGTATCTCGATAATGTTACCGAGCAGATCTTTTTTGTACAAGCACATCATACTATTGTATGAGAAACCGACAATTGATGAATTGTTATCGTAAAAATATACAATATTATCTACTCCGTTGTCTTGCTCATATAGCTTTCCTTCAATATCGTAAACATATTGAATATAATTTTTTGAAATTCTTTTGCCCTCAGCATCGTAATCAAAGGTGTTTGCTCCATAGGAAGTTAATTGCTTGCCAAAACGCCATGTAAGCTCGTTGTTTCTGTATATAGTAGGGCTTCCAACAGCATTATATTCAATTTTTTCATTACTGAATGATATTAATTTGTTATTTGAATATGTATATTCGGTGTTTATAGAATTTAACTCTTCTAAATATTCATCACACTTTAAAGTAAACGGGTATTCCTTTTTAGAAAGAATGTTGCCCTTGTTATCATACAAGAATACATAAGTTTTACCTAAAGCTTTGTTGTTTTCTCTTGCAAGTCTATTTGTAGCATCATATTTATATTCTGTTACAAGATCTCCATTTTCATATACCTTGGTGATATTGCCCATATTATCATATTTGTACTTGATATTTGCCTTGATGACAAAATCTTCGCCTATCCTTTTACCATAACTTATAGATAGCGGTAATACGGTAGCGTGATCACCTTGAGCCAGGGGACGGTTCTATGGCTCAGCTTTGATTTGAATAATTTTCAATAGCTCGTCTGCTGATTCCCGTCAACCTACTAATTTGTCTGATTGAAGCGCCGTTTTTATGAAGAATAATAATACATTTTTCTTGCTTATTTTTATCTAACGCTTGAAATTCAGTAACATTATTACAGCGAGCGTGCTTATACATAAGTTTTTGCACAATCTCATCGGTAATGCGATATTTTAAATCGTTTGATATATCCAAGCATTTATCATCAGTATCAATTTGATTAAATTCAATAAACCGTTCTTTTGACATATATTCAAAAATCAACTCGGTATCAATGAAATCACTTTCGTTAGCATACTGAAGATAACTGCTAAATTTATAATTATTTAAATTATCACAAATTCCTGCTTTAAGCGGATTTTGATGAATGTATCTTACTACCGTCAAAAGATATTCATCACTTTCAACAACCTCGCTTTTAAATCTGTCTTGAAATAAATGTCCAATTCGCATATATTTTGTGTTGTACCAATAAACAAATTTAGTGCCGATTTTTTTAATTATATCGCCGATGTCATTATCGCATTCATCTATTAGTAAATGTATGTGATTTCCCATTAAGCAGTATGCAATTACCTTGAAAGCAAAATTTTCCTTGTATTCCTTAAGTATGCTGATAAATTTCAAGTTATCCTCGTCATCCTCAAAAATCTGTTGTTGATTGATTCCGCGAAGCATAATATGATATATTCCTGTTTTGCTTTTCAAACGAGCGCATCTTGGCATAGTTAAATTTTCCTTTCGGTTTATCAATTTAATTATACATTCATTTTCTAAATTTGTCAACATTTAATACTAAAGGCACGCCAATCGGCGTGCCTTAAATAATTAGTTTTGTTGGATGCTATAGTTAGGAGCTTCCTTTGTAATGCTGATATCGTGAGGATGTGATTCACGAAGACCTGCACCGGAAATTCTAACAAATTGACCTCTTTCCTTAAGCTCAGGAATTGTAGGAGTACCGCAGTAGCCCATACCTGAACGAAGACCGCCCATTAACTGATATACAGTGTCCTGTAATGGTCCCTTATAAGGAACACGACCTTCAACACCTTCAGGAACAAGCTTTTTGTTGCCCTCTTGGAAATAACGGTCCTTTGAGCCCTTTTCCATAGAAGCAAGTGAGCCCATTCCACGGTAAACCTTAAAGCGTCTGCCTTGGAAAATTTCTTCTTCTCCCGGGCTCTCCTCACAGCCTGCAAGTAGAGAACCAACCATGATTACATCACCGCCGGCAGCAATAGCCTTTACTAAGTCACCGCTGTATTTAATACCGCCGTCTGCAATTACAGGAATACCGTATTCCTTAGCAACCTCATATACATCAAAAATAGCTGTGATTTGTGGTACACCGATACCTGCAACGATACGAGTTGTACAGATAGAGCCGGGACCGATACCAACCTTAACTGCGTCTGCGCCTGCTTCAATTAAGTCACGGGCAGCCTCGCCTGTTGCAATATTACCTGCAACGATTTGAGCATTAGGATATGCTTCCTTAACCTTCTTTAAGCAAGTAACAATGTTCTTTGAGTGACCGTGAGCAGAGTCAAGCACTAAGAAGTCAGCGCCAACTGCAAGTAATGCACCGGCTCTTTCAACAACATTATCAGTTACACCGATAGCAGCGCCGCAGAGAAGTCTGCCGAATTCATCACGGGCAGTATTTGGATATTTTGCAGCCTTTTCTATATCCTTAGTTGTGATAAGTCCCTTAAGAATAAAGTTATCATCAACAATAGGAAGCTTTTCAATCTTGTACTTGCTTAGTAATACCTTAGCATTTTCAAGAGAAGACTCTCTTTCATTAATAGTTATAAGATCCTTTTCGCCTGTCATATAGTCCTTAATAGGAACATTGAAATCAGATAAGAAACGGATATCTCTATTAGTAATGATACCAACAAGCTTTTTGCCCTCAGTACATACAGGAACACCTGAAATTCTGTACTTAGCCATAAGCATATCAGCCTCAAGAACTGTATTGTCAGGACCAAGGAAGAATGGATCACGGATAACGCCGTTTTCACTTCTCTTAACTCTTTCAACCTCTTCAGCCTGTCTTTGGATAGTCATATTCTTATGTATAACGCCAACACCGCCCTCACGAGCAATAGCAATAGCAAGCTCGGATTCTGTAACAGTATCCATAGCCGCGCTCATAAGAGGAATGTTAAGCTTAATCTTTTTTGTTAGGTGTGTTTCAAGATTAATCATCTTTGGAACAACATCACTTTTTGCAGGAATGAGAAGAACATCATCAAATGTGATACCTTCCTTACCAAATTTGTAATCGAATAAATCTGCCATAAAAGTTTTCCTTTCAATTCAAAAGAATATTTTAATCATTATAAATCTAAATTGCATTTTTGTCAACGAGATTTTTTAAAAAATTTTAAATTTAGACAGTTATACATAAAAAGGCTTTAATTCCGTTATTTTTTAGTGCATCAAATGCAGATTTTTGCGATTTTTCATCATCAAAGATGCCAAATACAGATGGACCGCTGCCACTCATAAGCGCGCCAATTGCACCGTTATTTAACATAATATCCTTAATTTTCTGCACATTTTCAATTTTAGGAATAATCACATTTTCAAATTTATTATATAAGCTTTTTGCAACAGCCTTTATATCCTCATTCCTTATACCGTCAACTACCGTTGTTATGTCAGCGCTGTCGCTACAATCAGTACCGTATTTTTCGTCAAGCAATGAAAACGCATAAGGCGTTGAAACTGATGACTCATCTATTGCCGAAACAAGCAAAACATTCTTAAAGCTATTTAGCGGTGTTATAATCTCGCCAATGCCCTCGCAAATGCAAGTGCCTCCCTTAATGCAAAATGCAACATCAGCCCCGATTTTTGAGCCTAATTTAATTAAATCCGCCTCACTTAACGGATATCCAAGCGCTTCATTTAGTAATAGCAGAGCACATGCACAGTCCGAGCTGCCACCTGCCATTCCCGCCGCCATTGGAATATTCTTTTCAAGTGTAAAAATGCATTTTTTGTTTTCAATTTTAGTTGATTCAAAAAACCTATCCCAAGCCTTATAAATTAAGTTGCTTTTATCACATTTTAAGCTTATATCCGAGGAAATAATGCTAATCTCATTATCTCCCTGTATATCCGTGATTTCAAGCGTGAGAGTATCGCAAAGCGAAACGCTTTGCATTACCGATTTTACATTATGGTAGCCGTCCTCACGCTTGTTTAGTACATCAAGATATAAATTGATTTTTCCGTAAGCATTTTTAGTTAAAATCATTTTGCCAAAAACCAATTAGAGCCCACGCCCACATCTGCCGAAAGCGGCACAAGAAGTGAAACTGCGTTTTCCATTTCCTTTTTTAATATTTCCTTAGCCTTTTCTACACAGTCCTTGTGCGCTTCGATAATCAATTCGTCATGAACCTGTAAAATAAGCTTAGCATCAATTTTAGCTTTCTTTAGGGATTTATGCACATTAATCATTGCTATCTTGATAATATCAGCCGCAGTGCCTTGAATAGGGCTATTCATCGCCGCTCTTTCACCAAATGCCTGTGTAATTTTATTTGAAGCAGATAATTCGGGAATATAACGAATTCTGCCAAACATGGTCTTAGCATATCCGTTTTCCCTTGCATACTCAATTAAAGCCTTAATAAATGCGTGTATATCGGGATAGGTAGCAAAATAAGAATTAATATATTCCTTTGCTTCCTTTTTACTTACATGTAAATCCTTGCCAAGAGAGAAGTCGCCAATACCGTAAACTATACCGAAGTTAACCGCCTTAGCCCTCTTTCTTAATTCGTCGGTCACATCACCTAAATTAACCTTGAATACCTGTGAAGCAGTAATTGCGTGAATATCCATTCCGGACCTGAATGCATTAATCATATTTGCATCCTTAGACATATGTGCAAGCACCTTTAATTCAATCTGCGAATAGTCCGCGTCAATTAGTACATAATCGTCATTTTTAGTAATAAAATACTTTCTTAAATTTCTGCCAAGCTCAGTCCTTATTGGAATATTTTGTAGGTTTGGCTCGGTAGAGGAAAGCCTTCCTGTTACTGTAACGGTTTGGTTAAATGTTGTATGAACTCTGCCGTTTTCGTCAGCTACCTTCAAAAGCCCCTCGCAATAGGTGCTATTTAGCTTCGCGACCTTTCTGTAATCTAAAATTTCGCCCACAATTTCGTGCTTGTCTGCTAAATCTTCAAGAATTTCGGCGTTTGTCGAATATCCCGTTTTTGTCTTCTTTCCGTGAGGTAATCCAAGCTTTTCAAAAAGCACAACACCAAGCTGCTTAGGAGAGTTAATATTAAACACCTCGCCAGCAAGCATATAAATTCTTTCCTTGCAGGCTTCAGCCACAGAGGTCAGATACTCTGAATATTCATTTATACCGCTTGTGTCAACTCTAAAGCCCTCTTTTTCCATAGATGAAAGCACATAAGCAAGGGGAATTTCTATTTCATTTAATATATTAAGCGTTTTATCCTCTGTAAGTCTCTTTAGCATTTCCTCGTAAAGAGAGAATATAATTTTTGCGCCATTATAATCGTCAAAAACAGTATTTACATATGAAATAGCAAGTCTGTCAAGCTCATAAGAGTTATCCGACGGAGAAAGTACATATCCTGCAAGCATAACATCAAAAATACACTCAAAATCATAGTCCTTTAACAATGATTTGACATCGTGACAAATAATTTTGTTATTTTTAAGCACGGAAGCAATTTCGTCTCCCTCATATACCTTGCTTTCACCTTGCTTATTATAGGTATAAAGCTTGTCCTCATATAAATATACAGCCAAAGCGCAGTCGCATACATTCGCGCAACTGCATTCGCCAATATCAAGGCTAACCTGTGAGCCTTCAACCGCGCTTGTATCAATAGGCTCGCTTTCCGTCTCAACCGTTGGTGCAGACTCAACCTTATCAAGCCCGAATTTCTTAATAAGCGAAGTAAACTCCAAGTTAGTAAACATAGCGCGAAGTCCGCTGACATCAGCGCCGTTATATCTGTATTTCTCAATATCAT
>JAFQAM010000344.1 GCA_017416885.1 Clostridia bacterium
GTTACAGTTATGGCAAGTGGAATGGGCATGCCTTCTATTGGTATATATTCATATGAGCTTTACAATTTCTTTGGAGTAGAAAATATTATCCGTGTTGGCTCTGCCGGCGGTCTTGCTGATAACATACAGCTTCGCGATGTAATTATCGGAATGGGCGCTTGCACTAACTCTGCATATCAAAGTCAATACAATTTTAACGGCAATTATGCGCCTATTGCGAGCTATGAGCTTCTTTCTCGCGCGGTTGAAGAGGCTAAAGCTCTCGGTGTTCGTTATCAAGTTGGTAATCTTATCTCCTCTGATATTTTCTATCATGCTGATCCTAATTTCAACAATAGTTGGTATAAAATGGGCGTTTTAGGTGTTGAAATGGAGGCCGCCGCATTATATATGAATGCTGCAGCAGCAGGTAAACGCGCACTTGCTATTTGTACAGTTTCAGACCATATTTTAAGAGGCGAGGCACTTGATGCAGATGCTCGTCAAACAACATTTACAGATATGATGAAAATTGCTCTTAATGTAGCAGTATCTATGTCTAAAGCGTGAGGATTTCTATGAATAACCGTTTATTTATCGGCATTGCGGGAGGTTCAGGTAGCGGTAAAACAACCTTAGCGCAAAAGTTGGCTGACTATTTTGGGGACCGCCTTTCTCTTCTCCGTCATGATGATTATTACAAATCTCAAGCATCATTAACGCTTGAGGAACGCGCAACTCTTAATTTTGACCACCCCGATGCTTTTGATACTCAATTACTTATCAAGCATTTAGACGAGTTAAGACAGGGGAAAGATATTTTCTGCCCTATTTATAACTATTCTATACATGACCGTGATAATGAATGTCGCGTAGTTAAATCAACTGAGGTAATAGTTCTTGAAGGAATTTTGATTTTTGAAAATCCTGAAATTCTTAAACGCTTAGATATAAAAATCTTTGTAGATACTGATGCCGATGTGCGTATTATTCGCAGAATCAAGCGTGATGTAAGTGAACGCGGTCGTGATCTTAATTCAGTAATATCACAATACATCGCAACTGTAAAGCCTATGCACGAGGCTTTTGTTGAGCCAAGTAAGCGTCACGCAGATATAATTGTGCCTGAAGGTGGAATGAATCGCGTTGCTTTAGAAATGATTACACAACGCATCATTTCGCATATTGAAAGAAAGGAGCAAGATTAAAATGTTTGAAGCAATACAAAAGCTTATAGAAAAATATCCAAGAATCATCATTCACAGACATAAAAATCCCGATGGTGATGCACTTGGATCACAGCAAGGCTTGAAGTATATTTTAAAGGAAAACTATCCTGATAAAGAGGTTTTTGCAGTTGGAGATTTAACTCCAAGATATGATTTTATGCTAAATGCACCAATGGATGAGATTCCGGATAGCTATTATCAAGGCGCCCTTGCCATTATATTAGACTGCGGCTCCAAAGCTTTAATTTTCGATGAAAGATATTCTCTTGCCGATGCAACAGCAAGATTGGACCATCATGTTTTCTGCGAAATTATCGCTGATGCTGAGGTAATAAATACATCCTTTGAAAGCTGCTGCGGAATGATTACCGCTATGGCTATGGAATGTAATTGGAAAGTGTCAAAGGAAGCCGCAAAATCTCTTTATACAGGTATGATTACAGATTCAGGCAGATTCCGTTATGACTCTACTACATCACAAACATTTCGTTTAGCAGCCTTTTTAATGGAGCAACAATTTGATACCGCTGACATTTACCGCAATCTTTATGTTGATGATTTATCAATGATTAAGCTTCGCGCTAAATATGTGCTAAAAATTCAAGTTACTACTCAAGGTGTAGCATATATCTATACAACATTAGACGAGGCTAAAGACTATGGAGTTGATAATTTTACATTATCACGCGGAATGGTAAATGTTATGGGAGAAATACGCGGTATTCACTCCTGGGTAAATTTCACAGAAACGGAAAACGGCGTTTTATGTGAAATTCGTTCCAATTACTATAACATTAATCCAATCGCCACAAAATACGGTGGGGGTGGACACCAAAAAGCAAGCGGAGCTACACTAAAAAATAAAGAAGAAGCTATGGCTTTACTTGAAGACTTAAAAAATCTTTCCGGAGAAACAATATGAATATAACTATTGCACGCAAGGTGCTTGATACCATAAAGGAATATAACCGAATTATAATTTTCCGCCATTTTAGACCGGACGGCGATGCGGTTGGCTCTACAAAAGGGTTACAACGCATTTTGCAATTAAGCTTCCCTGAAAAGGAAATTGTTTTACAAAACTGCGATTTTTCAGACTACCTCTCTTTTCTTGGTGGTGAAGAGCCTCTATATAGTGAGGACTTTTACAAAGATGCTTTAGGAATTGTGATTGACACCGCTACTGCTAAACGCGTTTCAAATCAAAATTTCTCTTTATGCAATAAAATTATAAAAATAGACCATCACATTGATGTTGAGGCATATGGAGATATTAATTGGGTGGAGGATGAGCGTTGCTCATCCTGCGAGCTTATTACTGCATTCTATAATGCAATGAGTGATGAATTAAAAATTGACAAGGAAGCCGCAACCTACCTATATACCGGATTAGTCACTGACTCCGGAAGATTTCGCTTTCGTGAGGTGTCAGGCGAAACTATGCGTCTTGCCGGCTTGCTTCTTGACCAAGGTATTGACACGGACATTCTCTACGCAAATCTATATATGAAGGATTTTGAAGAGTTTAAATTTCAAGGTTATGTTCTGAATAATATTAAAATAACAGCAAACGGAGTTGCATATATACACATTGATAAATCAACAATGGAAAATTTTGGACTCACTCTTGAACAGGCTTCTGCTTGTGTATCATATATGGATTCAATTAAAAACAGCTTAATATGGATAGCATTTATTGATACAGACAAGGAAGATGAAATTCGTGTTCGCCTTCGTTCTCGCTTCGTTACTGTTAATTCTATTGCTGAAAAATATGAAGGCGGCGGACACGCTTGCGCAAGCGGCGCAACAGTACACAATAAGGAACAAATGAATGCTCTGCTTGATGAAGCGGATAAATTATTGGGCGAGTACAAAAAAGCAAATATAGGATGGTTATAAATGAAAATATTGATTACTAATGACGATGGTATTATGTCGCCTGTTCTCCCTTTATTAGCGAAATGGGCTCAAAAATTAGGCGAGGTCACTGTTGCGGCGCCGAAGGTAGAACAAAGCGGAAAAAGCCAAGCAATCAACTTTACTCGCGAAATAGAAATCACTAAGGTTGAAATCGCTCCTGACTTAATAGGTTATGCTGTAGACTCTACTCCTGCTGACTGCGTACGCTTTGGTGTTCACGGACTAAAGCAAAAATATGATTTAATTCTTTCAGGCATCAACCGCGGCTATAATTTAGGTGATGATATAGTATATTCCGGAACATGCGGAGCTATTTTTGAAGGCTCAAGAATGGGCATTAACGGTCTTGCTATTTCAGCTGATATTGATAAGCTTATGGAAGCATCAAATTATCTTGATGTGATTTGGGACTACATTCAAAAGAATAGTCTTTACGAATATAACATGCTATACAATGTTAATATTCCGCCTTGTCCTAATGAAATTCGTATAACAAAGCAAGGCGGCATTTACTACAACGATACATTTATACACAGTAACGGTAATATGTATGTTCAATCGGGTGATATTTGGCAAGATTCAGGCAATGATCCTTCTACTGACATCAACGCGATAAGACAAAATGCTGTTTCAATCACTCCTTTGATTGCGTCCCGTACTGAAATGAATGTATTTAACAAATTAAAATCCTTATA
>JAFQAM010000345.1 GCA_017416885.1 Clostridia bacterium
CCTCTGCTACTGTGCCATCATCTGCAAATACATCATTATTACCAAGTCTGCTTTGCAATACTGCAAATACACCATATTTTAAGGTTTTGCCCGTTGCTTTTTCGTATTCTGCAATAGCTACATTGTTCACAGTAAAGCCAATCGCAATTCCACCTCTGCCATCTTCCGGTGCTGAATAGCCGAGACATGTAAAGAGTGCTGGTGCTTTCTCGGTTGCATTGTATGTGCAGCCCTCGTTATTACACTTTACTGTTTTTGCACCTTCCTCTGCATAATTTGAATATGTAATTGTTACACTTGTATTTCCATTAACGTGGCTAACAACTGTCCCACCACACACTGAGCAAATGCCAATGCAAGCATTTGCTGTTGCATTCAATGTCCCGTGTTCTACATTGTTATATGAACAGGAGCTATATTCATAAACTAAATACTTTCCGCTCTTATCACTGAGCTTCTCATATTCAAAATAGGGGATTTTGTTTGCATTGACAACATCCCAAAACGGCGCATTGTTTGATTTGCTAACTCTTGAAAGGAATGTGTTTAAATTTTCAAGAGAGCCAACATAATAAATTTTTTCAAGATTAACTGCTCCTGCAAAGGCATTTAACTCAACCTCTGTAGTACTGGCAAACCAAACATCTTTAAGTGTTGAGCAGGAGTTAAAGGAAAACTTTGCAAGCCATGTAAGTGTTGTTGGAAACTTTATACCTGTAATTGGCACACCTTCAAAGTTTCCTTGACTAATGGTACCTTGTCCTACCGTTGTAAGCTTGGTTCTTGACAAATCAAGTACCTGTCCCTCGAAAAGAGAGCTACAGCCACAAAATGTTCCGCCGTAATCATATCCTGATACGGCACCTATTCTGTCAAGCTCGGTTAAATCTGAAATATTTATGTACTTCAATTTGTTGCACCAATAGAATGCCTTACCACCAATTTGCGTAGTATCAAGTCTTAAATAAGCATATTCAAGTCTCATTTGACCGCCAGGATTTTTATTGTCTCTGTTAAAGGTTTCTTGTATTTTGGTCATTGGCTGAATTCCCTCTTGGTTAGGGTCAGTATCAAAGGCAATATCATCATCCATAATGTTGAAAACTACAATGTCCGCATTATGTCCGATTATAGATCCCCCGCTATATATATTGACCTTCGCAAGAGCTGTTTGTCCTCTATTGGACTCAACAAAATATACTACTCTTTTTCCATTATCGCCATCCTCAATATCATCGGCGCGAATACATTCGTATATGCTTGCCCCTGTTTCTGTATTTGCTCCTTTTCTCCACCAAATCAGAGCGTTACCCTCACTGTCAAACAAGTTTAGCTCTGTTCCGTCATCAAGTGTAACCTTTTCTGTTTTGTCCACATTACTATGTACCTCAGCGGATACCGCTAACGCAAAGAAGCATGCGAGAACAGCCACCATAGCAATTACCAATAACAATTTTCTTTTCATTGTTTTTCTCCTTTATAAAATATTATTAAGTACAACATTGTATTTTTTTAGCGTCATATTCGGGATAGAGACGAACCTCATTTCCCAGCATCCAACCAACACATCGGTTTTTATCGGTAAATATCAGTCTTGTATCATTGGGATAATGTAAAAGTGCGTGTTCAATATATGATACGTTACCAATATCAAAGTCTATGCCACGGTCAAAAAATGCAAATTTTAAAAGACAGTCTATTTCGTGTCGCCACTCTAATGTGGCTTTTTTACAAATTAAAGTATCACTCGGCTCATAATACATATCGCATAAACTACGGAAGTTTTTCGGTGTATCACCAAGCGGCATAAACATAGGCCCCCAATTTGCTCCCTCTCTAACTCTTAAAAAGCCGTACGGCTCGTACATTTTGCCGGGACGCTCTCCTGCGGTACAGCATAACACGAGAGGTTTATCACTTTGTAGCATTAAATCCTCATGCCACATTTCAAGCAGTCTTTTACCAATTCCCTTGCCACGCATTTCCTCTATGGTAAAAAAGTGACCAAAGTTGCCAATTGCGTTTTCGTGTCGTCCCCAGCCGTTCCAATGTCTTGAATAGCATATTCCGTTTTCGTGTGCTATGTAATACCTATCAACGCTTTCTTTATAAGCACCGCCTGACACGCGTATTCGTAGCGTATCTGCATAAGCTACGCCTAAATCTAAATCCTTTATCATATCAGAAAGCGCTACGCCTGCTTCGTTTAGCCCATTTTCCGGCAAATACATATCAAATTTCATATTGTCCTCCTACCTCACAAATAAAATCTTGTTTCCGTAAGGTGGTAAATCAAAGGTAAATCCACACTCTGCATTTTCCATCATATCAGTTGCAAGAGTGCAATTTCCCTCAAAGCCAACAGTGACATTGATAGGCTCTTTGGACATATTTACAACAAAGGCAAGAATTTGTGCTTTGCCATCAAGGGATGTGTACTTATAGTAGCTTGTTTTTACATTTTCATTGGAGGAGGATACTTTATTTTTCCAATACGGCATCCACACGGAGTTTGCAATAGGAAAAGCATCAAAAATTTTCCACACCTTACTCATAAGCTCTAAAGGATACTCAATATCGTTAGGCCGTGGTAATATTCCATGCAATAGTGCACAGGACAGTGCATCTTCAAATTTCCAATACGGTCGTCTTTCATATGCTAAAAATTCAGTAGGCACGCCCATATTTTTGCCGGTGTATTCCGTACGGAAGAAATCAAGGTCGATATGAGTCATCTTACCCTGCATAAGTTCAGATTGCAACGTTTCACCACACCAAATTTGGTCAACATAAGGCAAAACAGTGAAGTTTAGCAGTCCGTACATATGAACGTTTATATGTCCGCCTCTTGATTTAACCTCCTTATATAGCTTTCTGAAAAGTTCTCTTATTGAATTAATAGGATAAGTACCGCAAAGTGTACCGTCACTATCATACCAACCGCATCCGTGGTCGGTGTTGTAGCATAGCCTTGGATTAGCAGTGCTATCTAAATAAACTCCATCAATATTGCAATCGTCCATTATCTTTGCAATACCGTCAACAAAATAGTCGGAATAGTCACTATTATAGCATACAGAAAGTGCCCTCTGATAAGGCACACGCCACCAACCGCCGCCATATTTACCATCTTTATTTTTGTTGACAACATTGCTTGATAACTGACTCCAAACAGTTGACATCGTTGATATTTCGTAACCAAAATAGGTGTAAACCTTAATTCCTCTTTTGTGGCACTCGTTCACAATGTATTTCAGTTGTGCTTCTGTGTATTCCGAAAGCTTAAAGAAGTTCTGGGACTTGTTCCATTTTTCGTGCAAGATAAGTGTATCTACACATTTTTCCTTTAATTTATCAAAACGGTTATTTCGACTTAAAAAGTCCCTATAATTGCCTTTAATTTTAATGCCGCAATCCAAATGAAGCGCATTATGTATATATGGATTTTTGGGGTAAGGCTTAACGGGTGTTAAATGAAATCCAAAATGAAAATCAATTGGGACAAAATGCTCGTATCCTTTTTCTGTATTGCCACCCCACGCTTTTGGATGACTGTCTAACAATCTTATGCGAAGTATTGCTTCGTTTTCTGTCGAAATAATTTCTATCGACTTTTTATTATCATCATTTTGCCAAAAACGGTGATTTTCTGCAAACCATCCAAAGCCAATCTCATCATTTCCCAACCATAAAATCGGTTTGAAGGGTATGTAAAAGCCATTCTTTGGTATTTTTCCGCTTCCTGAGGTTGAGGAGCTTTTTATAACACTTCCGTCATAGCAATACTTTTCTCCACCGGGGTGCATGTGGTAAAGTTGGAAAAACTCTTTTTTCAGTGGTATTTCAAGCCAAAGCTTATCTAACTTGAAATTCAACTGTTTTATCTCTCCCACGCCTAAAGCCTGTGCAACCGTTAGTCCCTTTGGCATAAGCTTTAAATCAACATCACAGGAGCCGTCGAAATGAACCGATGAGCAAAAATCCACAATAAATCGTTTGGATTGCTTGCAGCCACAAACGATAGCTTTTTCATCTGACCTGCTTTGAATAAAGCTTTCGCTTTCATTACTTTGGTAGTCATCTTCAAACTCTGCTTTTTCCCCGTCCTCTTCCATAACAATGCGCATAGGCGAGGACAAAAGCTCGTTTTCATTAACTACCATAGAGCAAATCATACCATCAGCACCAAAGGAATAGCTTTTATCTATAATTTCCACCGTATGAGTAAAATTCTCAGTGGTTACTCTTATGGGAATAAACGGACTTGGAATTTTCATTTTCAGCCCTCCTTTAATGCATTCTAAAATCAAGTTCATATGGAATAGGATATTTTTCTAAAACTTCTTTTTCGGTAATTTCTTTATAGCTTCGCATTTCCTCTTTTGCAATCACACGGCGATAAAGTTCTAACCAAATTGCAGAAATGGAATACTCTCCCTCTCTAATATCAGGTATTACAAGGTTGGAGGAAAGAATTGCTTTTGCTTTTTCAAGCTCTCCTAATTCTACGAAGCATTTTGCACGGTACATCTGTATGCGACCATTTGATACGCATTCCGACAAAGCCAAAAAGTCTTTATATCGTTTTGCTTTTATAGAAATCTCGCCATACAAAATAAGCAACGAAATGTCGTTTTTTTCTAAATTCACTGCTTGACAAATATATTCATAACCCTTTTGAATATTATCCTTAATGTTAACTTCGATTTGCGCAAGGCAAGCAAGTGCAAGATACTCGTATTTTCCCTTTACGGACAAAAATTCCGCCTCTGCACGTTCAAGCATTTTATTATTTACGGCTATTACGCCACCCATATAATGGTCGTAATCATTTTTTTGAGTTTTCTTATCAATCAAGTTTAAATATCTTGAATCAATAGCATATTCAAGTCCCGGTTCTTTGGGTATAGGTGCTTGATTTATCAAGGTCGCAAAATAGCTTTTGTTATTTTCTTTTATTTCTGGAAATGTGCATATTGTAGTCGCTTCCTTTGGCTCCAGCATTTTAGCCATCATTCCGCGTTCTGAACCGTAAATTATCGGCTCATAGCTTTCTTTTATATCGAAAAAGTCACCAAACTCGCAATCGTGTGCTAATCTATCAATTTCTTTGCACACTTCATTATAATCATTATCCTTACACTTTACTGCAACGGAACGATAGCATTCGTTCCAGGAAACAATTTGTCGTGCATCCATCGGAATATGTTCAAATTGGGTTTTGGCAAGCCCCGCCTGAATTTCCGCATACTCACCACCGTCCGTTAACCAATCATTCCAATGCTTTCCGCCCTCGGTGTTACCCCAAACGAAAAGTTTTCTGCCCACAAGAGTTTTATCTGAAAGCTGTAATAAACCCGTTCCATCATTTTCAATTGACGCAATCCACTTTTTA
>JAFQAM010000346.1 GCA_017416885.1 Clostridia bacterium
ATGCGAGCAGTTTCAAATGAGAAAACAGGTTGGATTACAAGGCGAAAAAGTGCAGGCAATTAAAGAATTGTCAAGCTTTTTCAACGCAGTAAGGCAAGCTGTTTTCCATTTCAAACCAAACGGGTTCGATTCCCGTAAGGCCAAGGACGGAATATTACCGCCCTTTGATAAACAGATATGGCAAAGATCGTTTTATGATCATATTATACGCAATCGTGACGACTACAACGAAATATATAAGTATATTTATGAAAATCCTATGAAATGGCAATCTGATCAATTGTACACAGAGGAATAATTGCGAAATATGATGCTCCCGAAATTGCAAAAAGCACACTATAAGCATAACAAAACACGCAGAGATTTTTCTCTGCGTGTTTTTGCGTAAAATGGTAACTAATGTATGGATTAATATAAAATCACCAAATAAATTTTTCCCTATATTCGGGGAATTTATCTGAAATATCCTTTTCCGATACGATATAGTCGATATCCTTAAGGGAGCAGAGTGTGTTAAGCTTTTTAGGCTCATTTAATTTTTGCGAATTTATTAGCAAAACCGATTTCTTTGACTGTTCAAGCATAACTCTGCAAAGCTGATTTTCAGATGTGGAATTATTTGTAAGTATTCCGTCGGGGGAAAGTGAGCAGACAGAGAAAAAGCAGATATCCGCATTGAATTTTCTTATAACCTCCTCTGCAATAGAGCCCACATATCCAAATGAGGTTTTAGATGCTATTCCGCCGCAAACAATGGTTTTTACTCCTGTTTTAGATGAAACAGCGGGAGCCTTTGTACTGTTGGTAATAACCACAATTGAATTTTTTGCGCCTAAATTATTCATAAGCTGTAAGCAGGTTGATGACGCATCTACCATAATAGAGTCGCCGTCATTTATTAAATCAAGGCATTTTTTTGCAATAATATCCTTTTCCTCCACAAACTCCCTTTCGCGAAGCTCCTGGGGAATGCTTTCGCCGGGGAATTTATTTAGAAAAGCTCCGCCGTGAGTTCTTATAATCTTGCCCTTTTCCGCCAAGGCTTTAAGGTCTCTGCGCATTGTAGCCACACTGACGAAAAGCTTTTCGCAAAGCTCATCAACAGAAGCCTCACGGTTTTGGCTTAAATATTCAAGTATGCTGTTCTCTCTATCCTTAAGTGACATTTTGACCTCCCTATTGTTAATAGTGATTGCAAACTATATGCTCAACATTCATAAATTGAGCGCTTCGCTCAATTAAAATGCGATTTATTGACAGTTTCGCTCAATCACATTATAATATAAAGTGATATAAAAATCAAGGAGAAAAAGATATGAAAAGAAAATTTTTATTAATTTTTTCAACGATTGTCATTCTTGCGTGCGTGCTTGCGCTTTCAGTCAGCGCTATGTCAGGCACAGGAACAGAAACCGACCCTTATATCGTGGAAACAGCAGAAGATTTTGTTTCTATTAAGAACAATCTTTCAGCGCACTACATATTGAATTCAGATATTTCTGTTTCATCAAACACAGGCGCAATAGTTGAGGGCACATTTACAGGCGTTTTTGACGGAAACGGAAAAACTGTAACTCTTAATATTGATGCTCCAACCGATAAAAGCGGTGATACATTTGATGCGCTTTTCGGCGTAGTAACAGGAACAATTAAAAATGTAACAGTTACAGGTAGCGTAAAAGGCTCAAACAAGGTTGCAGGCGTGGTTGGTAAGCTTTACAGTAGCGGCAGGATTGAAAACTGCATAAACTATGCAACTGTATATGGCAGAAAGAATGTTGCAGGTATTACCGGCGTAGCTTTTGATAGCGCATGCGTTGTAAACTGTATAAACTATGGTGATATCAGCGGTAAAGCAATATCAAACGGCGTTGACTTAGGCGGTATTGTCGGTTGTATATGGAATTCAAACTCATCAAAGACATATATTATCAACTGTTCCAACGCAGGTAATTTAAAAGGCGAAGGCGGAAATGTCGGTGGTATTTGCGGATTATTCCAATCAGGAAAAATCGAGGGATGCTTCAATGCAGGCACTGTTACAGCAAGCCAAAATGCCGGTACTATTGTAGGTGGCGCGCAAAATGATAACCAGGTAACAATTAACGGATATTTATCTTTAGTTGATGGCAGATATGTAGGCTCAACCAATACAGTTAAATATGGAAGCACAATTCTTGAATCCGCAGGCGTTGCTATTTATCTTGGCTCAGGCTCAGGTATTCGTGGCGAGTTCCATATGAACAAAGTCTTATTTGACCATATGACACGCATTTTAAATGGCGCGACAGTTGAATACGGCACCATCGTATCTACAAAATCAATAGTAGAATCATTAAAGGGTGATTTGTTTTCTGAGGAAGCAAATGCAAGCGGTATGGTTGTAGTTGCTCCCGCTATGAAAAACGGAGAAATTCAATATTCATATATTGACTCAAGCAAGGGAGAGGGATATCATTCCTATCGCTTTGCTTTAACAGGCTTCCCTGATACAAAGCAATCCTACAATATGGAGTTTGTTATTGTCGGCTATGTTTCAATTACCGACAAGGACGGCAATACACACATTTTCTATGAAAACACAGTAAAATCCGATAGATTAGCATCAAATGCTGAGGGAACAGATTTAAATGCGGTAAATATTCTTCGTGTTGCCGAGGTTACAATAGCAGACGGCGACTATAAGGATAACGAAAGCGCTCTTAATGTGCTTGAGCATATTGTAAGCCTTAAATCATATAGCAATATGATTGAAATTGACGGTATTACCGATTACGGTCATGCCAATGCTACATTTACCTCTCACATCAGTAGCGGTGATACGGTTGTGTTTGAAATCAATAACACAAACGAAATTGAGCTTTCAATGTATATTAACGACCTTAAAGCAAACGGCTATGCTCTTATTATGGAAAATCAAATTAACGGAAATCACTTCTATACATACAAGAAGGATAATGCGTTAATTCATATTTCATATTATCCATTAGCAAATGAGGTTAATGTATCAAGTGAAACATTAACCGCTCTACCTGATAATTTAGCTCAGCCAAGCTACGAAAAGAAGAATAAGTCCTCAATTACACAAATTCAACTTGCTGACAATGTGACAATTAAGGAAGGCATGTCCTATGTTATTCATTTAGCTGATGGCACATTCTTCATTATCGATGGTGGCTGGTGC
>JAFQAM010000347.1 GCA_017416885.1 Clostridia bacterium
AAGCATTGTAAGAGATAAAGCGACTCTTCGCCGTCTTATTACGGCAACTGAGGAAATTCAGAAGGATGCATATTCAGAGGGCGAGGATGTATCAAAAATAGTTGACCTTGCCGAGCAAAGAATTTTTGAAATCGCAGAAAAGAATATCCGCCGTGATTTTGTTCACATCAGAGATGTTATTATGGAAACCTATGAGCGTCTCAGCAAGCTTCAGGACAGCGACAGCGAAGAATTGCAGGGTGTTCAGACAGGCTTTACTGACCTTGACAGATATGTGGGCGGCTTCGGTAAGGGCAACTTAATTATTGTTGGCGCCCGTCCCGGTATCGGTAAAACCTCATTCTGTTTGAATTTGGGTACAAATATAGCAAAGAAAACCAAAAAGGCGGTTTGCTTCTTCTCTCTTGAAATGTCAAGCGAGGAGCTTGTTGCCCGTGTTATTTCAAGCGAGTCTATGGTGCTTGCGGAGAAATTGAAAACAGGAAAGCTCGATAAGGACGATTGGTCAAATATTGCAAACGCCTGCTCTACTCTATCGGAAACAGAAATTTATATTGATGATACATCAAACATCGGCTTAACTGCTATGAAGGCAAAATTACGCCGCGTCAAGAATTTAGGTCTTGTGGTAGTTGACTACTTGCAGCTTATGGAATCCGAAACAAAACGCAGAGACGGAAGCCGTGTAAATGAAATCGGCGATATTTCAAGAGGTCTTAAGCTTCTTGCTAAGGATTTGAATGTACCTGTTATTGTATGCTCACAGCTCTCCCGTAGCTCCGAAAAGGAAAAGGAAAGAAAGCCAATGCTTTCAGACCTTCGTGATTCGGGCTCTATTGAGCAGGATGCGGATATGGTTATTTTCTTATCCCGTGATTTCTACGGAAATGATCCCGAAAAGGCAAACTTAGTAGATGTAACCTTAGCCAAAAACCGTCACGGTAGCTCAGGTACAGTCACAATGAGCTGGCTCGGACAGTATTATAAGTTTTCAACACTCGAAAACAATTTAACGGAAGGTTAAATTGTTTTAGTGGTTAGTGGTTAGTGGTCAGTGGTTAGCAGTTAGTTATGAACCATATTCAAATAAATACCACTGATTGCTGATATATGCATTTAATTATTTAGTGTCGCCATTCAAAGAGGTAAAGAGGCACAAAAGATACCGCTGACCACTGACCACTGACGGCTGAACACTAAAAAACGACGAAGGAGTTTTTCTATGAAAAAATACGAAAGATATATAGACAGATTTTTTGATGAAGAAAATTACGATAATGTAAAGCTTGAGGACAACGACGGCAAGGAGATTGAGTTTGAACAGGTTGCCGTTATTGACTATGAGGAAAATTATTATGCAATTTTACATCCTGTAACAAAATTGGAGGGTGTAAACGATGATGAGGCGCTTGTTTTTATGATTGATGAGGAAAACGATTGCCTTGTTTACTGTGAGGACGAGGGTACAGCTCAGGCTGTTTTCGCAGTATTTTATGAAAGCTTAGACGAGGAATAAAGCAGTCAGCAGTCAGCGGTCAGCGATTAGCTTATGAGAGCTTTTTCTATCCTTCTGACTTCTGGCGGCTGGCGGCTAACAGCTATTATTATGAATCAATTTTTACCAATAACACGCGAGGAATGCGTTGAGCGCGGTTGGG
>JAFQAM010000348.1 GCA_017416885.1 Clostridia bacterium
ACAGGCTCTCAGCTATCATCTATGACCGACGGGGAAATCAGTAAAATACTGCCATATGTGGCTGTAATTGCAAGAGCGCTGCCTTCGGATAAAAGCCGACTTGTTAAAATATCTCAAGCAAACGGCTATGTGGTAGGAATGACGGGCGACGGCATAAATGATGCGCCGTCACTAAAAATAGCAGATGTAGGCTTCGCTATGGGAAGCGGTACAGATATTGCCAAGGAAGCTTGTGATATTATAATCACAAATAATAATTTTGCTTCAATAGTAAAATCAATCCTCTATGGCAGAACAATTTTTCACTCAATCCGTAAATTCATCGTCTTTCAGCTTACAATGAATTTAGGCGCGGTAGGTATCTCTCTTTTAGGCCCATTCATAGGTGTTGACAGTCCTGTAACCATAACTCAAATGCTATGGGTAAACATAATTATGGACACCTTAGGCGCCTTAGCGTTTGCAAACGAGCCTGCAAGAGATGAATATATGAAGGAAAAGCCAAAGCCGAGAGACGAAAAAATCTTAAATGCCTCAATGCTGAAATCGGTAGCATTAAGAGGACTTTATATATTAACTATGTGCGTATGGTTCTTAAAGAGCGACATTTTACCAATGCTTTTAAGAAGAGGCGACGACAAATACATACTCAGCGCATTTTTTGGCATGTTTATTTTCACAGGCGTTTTTGTATGCTTTATATCAAGAACGGAAAGAATTAACATATTAAGCAGCATAAGTAAAAATAAATCCTTTATCTTAATTATGCTTCTTATTTCGCTTATGCAAATATCATTTATATACTTCGGCGGTGACCTATTCAGAGCCACTCCCCTCTACTTATCTGATTTATTTACAGTAATTATCATTTCCTTCACCGTGGTAATATTTGACCTTATAGTAAAGCTCCTTCATAAAAGAGCAAAATTCAAAAGCAAACTAAAAAAGTATAACGGAGGCAAAGCAAATGCAAAATAAATATCTCCCCGAGGGCTACAATTATGGAACGGTGGAAATGCGAGAATACCTTTCCTCAATCAAGGGACTTGAAAACGCAAAAAGGGAAGGCAAAATTCTTGAAGGAATGGTAACAATGTGCGATAGCGCCACACTTGATTTACATGTTGACCTGTACGGTATTAAGGGCATCATTCCCAAAGCCGAAAGCGTATATTGCGATAAAATCAAGGACATTGCCATAATCACGCGAGTAGGAAAGCCCGTAGCCTTTAAGGTAATGGAAATAATCCAAAAGGAAAACGAAAAGCCGATAGCAATCCTGTCACGCAGAGAGGCGCAAAGAGAATGTGTTGCAAATTACTTGATGGATTTAATCCCCGGTGATATTATCCCTGCCAAAATCACTCATTTTGAGCATTTCGGCGCATTCGTTGATGTAGGCTGCGGGGTTGCATCCTTGCTTAGCATTGACAGTATCTCCGTCTCACGCATATCAAATCCCAAGGAGCGCTTTTCACTTCGCGAGGAATTAAATGTAATAGTGAAGGACATAGACTACGAAACAGGCAGACTCAGTGTCTCCACCAAGGAGCTATTCGGCACCTGGGAGGAAAATATTGAGGGCTTCTCAACAGGTCAGACCGTCTCAGGCGTAATACGAAGCATTGAGGACTACGGCATATTCGTGGAGCTTGCCCCCAACCTTGCAGGACTTGCCGAGCTTTATGACGGCGCATATGTAGGTCAAAGCTGCGCTGTCTATATCAAAAGCATCATTCCCGATAAAATGAAAATCAAGCTTGTAATTATCGACACCTACGACACCTGTACCAAAAAAATCACTCCCGACGATTACTTTATCGACACAAGCACCGTATCCCATATCGACTATTGGAAATACTCCCCCGATAACTCACAAAAAATTGTTGAAACCATATTCTGAATACTCCTGAATAGAAAGCTCCCTTATTCCTTGCCAAATGCAAAGAATAAGGGAGCTTTTTATAAAATTATTTAAGAAGCTTGCATTGTTGATTTCTTTTATTTAATAGATCTAAAAGTCCTTTAGCTACCTCAGTGGCTAAATCAATATCCTCTGTGTGAATTGCTTCATTAAACTCAATAAACTCATTTTTGATTTGGTTTTCTATACCGTCAAGCGCATCACAGCTCATTGGATCGCTATATCTTATAGCCTCATACACCGCCATAGCCTCTTTCTTTAAATCCTCATTTGCGGCGCATTTTACAAGAGTATTAGCATCAGTAGCCAATGCTTTTATAAAAATAGTTTTTTCCTTGATTTTTTCATCAATATTATTTACAAGCTCAGAAGCAACATCTGCTTTGATTACACCGATTGCAGTAAATCCAAGAATAATTAAGCAAATGATAATTCCAAGCCAATAGGGAAGTGGCTTAACCGCCATAAAGATACCGCCGACAATTAATGTAGCAATAAGACCGATATAGCTTACTGAAATTAATGAAAGCTTATAAAACAGCTTGTTAACATTCTTTTCATTAAGCGCAATAACCGCGCTTACTAATTGACCGATAAATGCGGCTGTAATGAAAAAATAACCAACCCAAAATGAACCGTTAAATTTGCTTACTCCACAGCTTTCATTTGGAGTAACAAAGGAAGCGACATTGAAAATCGCAAGGCAAATTGCCCATATTATACTGTAAATACCAATTCTTTTTTTCATTTTAGCTTACCTCACTATCTTTTTGTTCCGCACTTAGGACAGAAATTGCCTGCTCTTTCAAATGTATAACCGCATTTTGCGCAGGAATTATTTGATGTGGCAACAGAAGCGCCGCAATTATCACAGAATGAAGCATCGATTGCAAGCTGAGCGCCACAGTTATCACAAAACTTAGTGGAATTAGCGCCTTGCTGACCTTGAGATGTATTAAATGCATTTCCTACCGCATTACCTACAACACCGCCAACAACACCGCCAACGCCTGCCATTGTACCAAGTCCCACGCCTAAATTAGTCATTTGACCAACCGCCTCGTTTGAAGCAACCTTTTCAGCCACATCAAAGCCGCGCTCCTCAGAATAAGTATATCCCTCTTGAATACGCTTAGTAGCCTGTGCCTGTGAATCAATAATAAGCTTTTGAGCCTCTGTCTGAGCGTCAATTATGTCAACCTGTTGACGAAGCTTAGCCTCAGCAATATCCGCATACTGGCGGAAATGCAGCTCCTTGAACTTTTCATACTGTCTTTCGCCGTCAGGCTTAACAATAGTGGTTACAAAGAATTGCTCTAACGCAACGCCGTAATCGTCAAAGTCATTAACAAGTAAGCTCTTAATTGAGCTTGAAAATGAAGTAAGATTTTCATCAATTTCAAAAATATTAATAGCATTAGTCTTAATAACCTGAGCCATGTATGTTTTTACTCTTGTCATTAAAAATGCTCTGAAGAAGCCGATTAGCTTTTGTCTGTCAAGCACCGCCTCTGTGCCAACTAACTTTATAAGAAGCTTTCTTGCATTGTCAGCGCGTAAGGACATTTCACCGCTTGCGCCAATTGAAATGGGAAAGCCGTATGTAGGCTCAATATACTGAATTTTAGAGTCAGTGCCCCATTTAATTGCCATTAGCTCGGCTTTGTTAATAAAATATACCTCACAGTGGAACGGGCTCTTGTCGCCTGTTGCTCGATTTAAAGCCTTGCCAAGCAAAGGAATATTTTCTGTTTCAAGAGTGTAACGACCTGGACCGAATAAATCAAGCGCCTGACCGTTCATAAAGAATATAGCTTCCTGTGACTCATGAACAATTAACTGAGTTAATGCATTAAAATCCTCACAGGGATGCTTCCATACAAAGGTGTTATTGTCACCCTCGTATTTAATAATATCAACTATTTTTGACATAATATGTACCTCTCATTTATCGTATGTTTATTTGTTATTCCAAGTATATGAAACTAATGTAACCGTAAACAGCATTGCATTATTAGTCGGTGAGCTTACATCGTATTTAAGACCGTCAACCTGCCATCCCTGAGTGCTTTCAAAGGTTATTTCCTTTAAGCCGCTGCAGCCGGAAA
>JAFQAM010000349.1 GCA_017416885.1 Clostridia bacterium
AGAACTCACCAGATAAGAGTGCATATGAGCTACAAGGGGCATCCAATAATCGGCGACACCACCTACGGTGGCGGAAAAACACCATTTGAAAAAGCCAACGCAGCCTTGCTTGACGGTCAAATCCTTCACGCAAAGGAATTATCATTCCCACATCCCAAAACAAAGGAAATGATGCGCTTTGAATGCGATTTGCCCGATAATTTCAGCGCCTTACTTAACAAATTAAGAAAGCTTTAAAAACACCTCATCCGTCACAGGTGTGTGACACCTTCTGCACAGGTTTCCTCAAGGGGAAGGCTTATGAGTGCGACCTACCAACCAATTTTAACACCTTACTTGACAAACTAAGAAATCTTTAATTGTCGATACTTAATACTACTTTTTTAAAAGGATCAATTATGTCAGATGTACTTTTAATTGCAGGACTTGGTCCTGCACATTTATCGCACGCAGATAGAGACGGTTCGTTTTTCTCTCCGTCATTTAGTGACGAGGACTCATATGTGTTGGACGGATATCGCTATTTTCCTACCGACCTGGCAGAAATTCAAGGCGATACTGAAAGAAAGCTTTTACAACCACGAACAGAGGCTGAATTAATCTCAAATCATTTATGCACCGTTTTCGACAATGCAAAAATAAGCTATGATTTTCTTCATATAAAAAGCATATGGAATAATTCAATTATAGAAAATGACAAATATTCTATTATTTGTCTTTCCACATCATTTATGTGGAGCGAGTATATGTTGGACTATGCCATAGAATGGATTTTTCAAAACATTAAATTTGATTATCTTATAGTTGGCGGTCAGTATGCTGCTCTTAAAAAGGACTATGTTTTAAATAAATGGCAAAATGTATCATTTGTTAGTATTGGTGATGCGGATATCTCCCTTGTTCCATTGGTTAATTGCTTATTAAGCGGTAAAGATTGGCGCGCCGTACCTTGCATTTCATGGTGTGAAAACAGTATAGTCAAACAAACCGCCTACAAGGAAACAGACATAAATTCCAATTTTATAGTTGAATTCAAAAATAGCTATCATATGATTCCATATATAGCCATGCGCGGTTGTCCTTATCATTGCGCATTCTGCGCACAAAGCGAGTGCTGTCCTGTATGGCAATATCGCTCTGCTGAGCAAATAGCGAATGATTGGAAATTATTTAAAAATCAGGGCTATAACCATATTGATGTACATGACTCTACATTTTTTATTCCATTTAAAAAAATAGAGGAGCTTCTGCCCTTAATTTTTGATGTTGGTGTAACATGGTCGGCAAATTGCAGAGCTGACACTCCCTTAACAGATGAAAACTGCAAGCTGTTAGAAAAAAGCGGCTGTATAGATTTATATTTTGGATTTGAATCTATGAGTGACACTGTGCTTGGCTATATGAATAAAAACACAACATCAAGTCAAAACAGGTACATAAATCAGCTTTTCAGTAATAGCAAAATAAATACTACAATGAGCTTTATTGTGGGCTTTCCCGGAGAAAATCCAACGGAATTTTATAAAACTCGTGACTACTTATTAAATGAACATATCGGCTTTTTTACCTCTGCTGTTTTTGAGCTTGAGGATGAGCGTATTCCAATTTGGAAGCAGCGAAATCGTTTTAACATTCAGTTATACAAGGACAAAAATGATGATTTCAAGTGGAGACACGGCGGAAATAATTGGTCCCACTGCGGTATGACATCTAAGGAAGCGCAATCATTAAGAGAATGCCTTATTAATGATATTCGCAATAGCGATAGCTCTCTTGCCGTTTGTCGCTCTTGGCAATATCAATTTCTCTTTCCCATTGTATCAAGACAAAATAAAAAAACTACAATGAGAATAGAAAAGCTATTAGACAGGCTTGTATATCTTAATAAGGACTATCATACAAAAGAAGAAAAGCAAGCCGCACTTAAAAAAATAGTGGCTGAGCTTAATTATCACGGTATATTCGGAACTAAAATTTAAAACAAAAGCATCCAATCACGCACTAAACGGTGCGATTGGATGCTTTTATTTATGACTCGTCGCCTTCAATTTTCATTGATTCATTAAAAATTACTGCAAATAAATTATCAATAAAGGATTTTGGAATGTTTAATTTTTCATCCTTATTTATTTTGTATGCGTTGAATAATATTTCTTCCATTCTGTTTTTTTGAACAATAGGAATATTATTTTCATTTTTTATTGCTGTGATTTCCTTTATGATGTCTGTTCTTTTGCTTATTAATCTTAATAAATCTACATTTATTTTATCAAGCTTATCCCTTAATTCATAAAGCACATTGAATTTATTAAGAGTTTTGATAAGTGATTCAACCTTAAGTAAAAGCTCATCATATTCCTCTTGTGGATCAGAGCCTACAACAATGCCGCCCCCTGCATGCAAATAATATTTATTATCAGAAAAATAAATAATTCGTATGCCTATGGATGTGCTTAAAAATCCACTGCTTCCAAAAAAGCCTATGGCTCCACAGTAAGGCCCTCTCTCTGCAAATTCAAGCCTGTCTATTATTTCCATAGCTTTAACCTTTGGCGCGCCTGTTATAGAGCCTCCGGGAAATGTTGCTCTTAGCATATCGGAAAGCATTACATTATCCTTTAATTGACCTTTAACAACAGTTTCAAGATGATAAATTTGATTAAATTTTTTTGTTCCGCAAAGAATCGGTACACTAACTGTTCCTATTTTAGAAATTCGTCCAATATCATTTCTTATCAAGTCTGCAATCATAACATTTTCCGAGCAATTTTTACGGCTTTGCTCTAAATATCCAGATTGGTCCTGTCCGTCTATTTCCACACGCACAGTACCTTTTATCGGTCGGCTTACAATTGCTCCGTTTGATACACTGATAAAGCTTTCAGGAGAGGTGGAAATTAGCTTTTCATCAAAATCCAAGTATGCAAAAAACGGATTTGGTGTAGAATTTCTTAGCGCCTCGTATAAAACAAAGGGGCTTCCTTTATATTGTCCATGAAATCTCATGGTAATATTTGCCTGAAGCATATCTCCGTTTTTAATACATTCAACACATTCACTAATTGAGTTTAAATAATTTTCATATTCAAAGTCCTTTTCCGTTTCTCCAAATGTATAAAACTCCAAGCTACCGAACTTTGAATTTTCGAATTGCTTCTCAATTATGTTTATTTCATCATCCATACATTCTTGGCTTATCCAAAAGGCTTGATGGCTCTTTCTGTCATAAACATACAGTAAATCATACCTTACTAAGCATATTTTACTAATTGGAGACTTTAATTTTTCATTATAAGGAACAATCTCAAAGCATCTGTTTAGTTCATATCCTAAATATCCAATCGCTCCCGTTTGAAATGGATTAGAGCTTTTTCCAAGAGGTCCTATCCACTCATCTATAACAGCCTGCCAATCATCTACGCTTATAACTTGATTGCTTTTAAAGCTTTTTATGTAGTAGTTATTTTCCTTTTCATATAGCTGTTCGCCTGCTATAACTCCTATTATAGAATACTGAGAAACCTCTTCAGAAAATTCACCAAGGCTTTCAAGCAAGGCTGTATTTTTATAGTTATTCAGAATATATTTGTAAAGCTTAAATGCATCCTTTATTTTAGCTTCCCTTTGCATATATTGCATCTCTTTATCCTCCGTTGTAATTTTTGGAAAACTCTATGAAGCTTTTTAAAATTGCTTTTCCGTTTTCTCCTGTCAGAATTGATTCGGGATGATATTGAACACCAAACAACGGATATATACGGTGTCTTACTCCCATAATTGTCCCATCGCTAAGCTGAGCATCAATTATTAATTCCTCATGATTAAAATCATCTCGGCTTATGCATAATGAATGGTACCTTGCTGCCTTAAAGCACTTATTCAAATGCTTATAAATCGGTGAGTCAATTATGTAAACATCATCTGCTTCTCCATGTATAATTTCCTTACAGCGTTCAATTTTACAATTAAATACCTGTCCTATACATTCGTGACCTAAGCAAACACCTAAAATCGGTATTTTCTTATGTAAGCTTTTTATAATATCATTTGATACGCCTGCGTCGTTAGGCGCCATAGGCCCGGGAGAGATAATAATAGCATTGATTTTTTTCTCATCAATCATTGCTTCAATTTCATCGACCTCAATTTTATCATTTCTTACTACAAGATATTCGCTTTCGCGTAGCTCTAAAAAATGAATAATATTGTAAACAAAGGAGTCGTAATTATCAATAATTAAAACCATCTTTAGTTCCTTCACCAAAATTAAATTTTTCTTTTATTATTAGCGCTTTTTCTAAATAATTATGACAGTGAGTGCATTGGTCAGGCGTGCATTCAGAAAGGCAGTCAACATTTTCAGATGCGAATTTATCAATAAATCCGTCTAATTTTTTATTGTCTATATACATATGCTTAACCGTGGTAGCAAATCCAAAAAGTAAATCTATTAAATTACCGTCATATGAATGTGCAAAATAAGATTCTATCATTTTTAAAAGGTTTATATCGCTTAATCTTTCGCGACCTATTATTTTAAAAACAGATACTCCGCTCTTTTCGTATATATCCAAATCCTCAGGACGAATCCATAATGATTTTATTAGCTCAACAGGCTCATTGTGTCGTAAAAGTGCGCAATTTCCGCCATAGGAAAATACCATTTTTGAATTTTCAGGAAAATTGTGGCATACAGAATTATAGTGGAAATTTCTATATAGACAGTTAAAAGTGCATTTAGAATTCACTATTATTTCAGTATCCATATCAGTGTGTGCACAAATGCTTCTTATTCTTTTGAAATTTCTTGTTATATCTTCATCAAATACAATGGTTTGAACTCCCATTTTCTCAAGCCATCTTGCTTTTATGACAGAATCCACATGCGTGATAGCAGAGGCTGTGATTTTCAGCTGAGGATATCTCTTATGTGCTGCAATAATCAATGCAGGAGAGGCAAATGTAATTCTTTTTACGCCAATTTTTACAAGCTCTCCGATGTAGTCTAAAATTTCCTCTAACGGATTAGATAATATATCTCCGTTTTCTAAGCATGAGGCATTAAATGTATAGTTAAAATCAATGCCGTACTTATTCGCTTCATCTACATATTCCTTTAAGTTTGCAAGGGAATCAGCATAGCGCTGAGATTTTAAATATCCATGTCCTGATGGCCATTTGCTTCCGGAAATATTACCAAATACCTCTCTTACCTTATTGCCGGGATATTTTTCCTCTAATTCCTTTAATTTTTTTATAGTTGCAGTATTAAAATCTGCAGGCACTGAAAAATACATTTTGTTTTCCCCCTTAATTAAATTCTTCCATTGATGTATTGACGAAGATGCTCTAAAAGCTCTATTGTAGCTTCGTTTGGATTTGAATATTTAGACAAGCCAACCTCGTCCTTTCTTAAAAGCACATCAAGCAATTTACTGTCGCAGTATCCTGCCTCACCTAAAACACGCTTGCCGTATTCATATAAGGAACTATTTATATCTAAGCCTGAAAAATAGTCGTGGTTTCTAAGATTGCCTATGTTTTTCAAAGCAGAATAAAAGCAATTCTCGTATTGAATATCTTTATCCGCATTTACCTCATAAGGTATAAAAACGCACTTATTATCAAATATTTCATATCTGCTATATCGGTGAACTTGATTTTTTATCATTTCAATACAATAATCTATTCCTTCATAGCCGTCAATGATATCTTTTAAGGTGTATCTTGCATCCTTTAGCTTAAGCTCTGCTACAATGTCCTTTCCACATACAAGCTGATAGCCGTTGCCATACATATATTTGTGAGTAAGAGGAAGAAAGCTAATTAAATCATCTACTGTATGTACCATAGAGTGTATTAAAATGTTGTTTTCCTTATTAGTTACAT
>JAFQAM010000036.1 GCA_017416885.1 Clostridia bacterium
GGCACAGTAGAAGATACAATCGCATTAACAAGCGAGGATATTTCAAGGGGACATATACTTCTAAATATGGATAAGGGCAATACCTTATCGGTTAAGCCGTATATATATGCGAAATATGAAGGAAGCGACTCTGTGCGTGTAATTGAGGGCGCAATTTACGAAAAGACATTTGAAAACACATTTGAGGCAGAAGCGCTTATCGGTTTAGCTAATACAAGAGTTACATTCTATCCAAAGGGAATTTCTAACGGAGCAGAATTTTTGTATATAGTTGACTCAACAAAACCGAGCGAACCGATTTATGAATATTATTTCGACGATTCATTTATGCAATACTATGATGTCAGCGGCGAAATAACATATACAATGTATCTGTCAAACGAAAACGGCGACAAGCTTTCCAACGAGGTATCAATTACAGTAGATACATCAGTGGAAAAACCAACTGTTGAGTATCATATGATTTATGCAAATCCGAGCGATGTAGGCATAACCTACAACGGTGACGGAACTATAAATATGTATTTTGTAACTAACTTTGAAACAGAGGATAGCGAGCTGTATTATCAAGTAAGAGTAGGCAATAAACGATACATATCCCGTGAAAAGGTACTTGAAATAACTAATATTAAGGACGATACCTATTCAATAGAGTATGATGTTTGCAAGGAAATAAACGGAATGCAGTATTCAATATACAACTTATATCCGTCAGGCGCGGCAAATGAAGCATTTATAGAAAACGGCTACAATTTTGTATACGCAAGCGATACAGCCTTAAATTTGCAGCTCTATTCCGGCATTATGTATTTTGATTTAAGCAGTATAAAAATCGTATCGTCAACAGGCGAGGAAATTGTACTTTCCGAAAGTGATTTCGTTTACGATTCCGAAAATAAGATACATAGCGCAACAGTAACATTTAATGAGGCTGTGGAATATGCAACAATCTATATAAACGCAAACGCAGTCTATGGAATGCTTGATGATGTGGATGAATATAAGGGCAGCTTGACAAAGCTATACGAAATAACGGTATAAAAGAAAGGAAAACGAAAATGGAAGAGAAAACAAAAAAGAAAAGGATTTTTTTGATAGTTGAAATCGCTGTTCTAATATTGTTCTTGCTTTTAGTGGCAGGATGCTTGATTTCAGAGCTTGCAATGCCTGACTCCCCACTTTCAAATTGGATGAAAACCAACATCTGGGATGTGAGCAAAACATTGATTTCACTAAAAACACACATACCTGTGTTGATAAACAGCCTTATTTACATAATAATTGTGTATGCGGTATGCAGAATTATAAGAATAGTATTCAGCGCAAGAATGAAAAAGAGCAATCGCTCAAAAACAGTTCTTTCCTTGCTTGACGGCTTTGTAAAGTACGCTTGCGCGATAGCAATAATAATTCTGATACTGAAAGCTTGCGGAGTTGATACAACCGCCCTTGTGGCTTCCGTTGGAGTTTTAACTCTCGTTGTCGGTCTTGGCGCGCAGCCGCTTATTGCAGATATTATCGCAGGCATATTCATAATTTTCGAGGACGAGTACCATGTGGGAGAAATTGTTACAATAAACGATTTCCGCGGCACTGTTACAGAAATAGGTATTCGCTCAACAAAGCTGCTTGATGCGGCAGGCAATATAAAAATAATCAACAATAGCGCAATCGGTGATGTAATCAATCTGTCCCGTGAGCTTTCTCTTGCGGTGGTGGACTGTGATTTCCCATACACTGTACCTGTTGAGGTGGTTGAAAATATCCTTAAGGATAATTTTGAAGCTATTGCCAAGAATATTCCTGCCATTAAGGAAGGACCTTACTATAAGGGCGTTTGTATGTTCAAGGACTCCAATGTAACTATAAAAATCGTAGCAAAATGTTTTGAGGACGACAGATTCCAGGTTGAAAGAGATATGAACCGCGAATACCGTCGCTTGCTTACCGAAAACGGTATAGATATTGCATTCCCACAGGTGGTTATTAATTATCCCGACGAAAAGGAATATAAGATATCTAAAAAGGAAAAAAGAGAAGCTATCGAATTTGCCAACGAGCAAAAGGAGCTTTCCCAAAATATGGAGGAGCAGCAGTCTTAATGGTGGTTAGTGGTTAGTGGTTAGTGGTTA
>JAFQAM010000350.1 GCA_017416885.1 Clostridia bacterium
ATATCTTGAACGCTACGAGCTACCACATGATGAAAATGTATTTTATACTGGAGTCTCCCCCGATTACCCTTGGATCTACGATCAGATGATACGGGAACTTCAATTGAAGCGAGTAAACTATGAAGATATGATCAGTCTCTATATGCATCATATCTTAATTACAATCAATCGTTACATCAAAGAAGGTCGAGAAACAAAAAATAACACCATCAACAATATTGAAAGAGCCGCGCATTATTTTAAGGATAACTATAACAAGCAGATTTCTATTGAGCAGTATGCCGCAGAACATTTGATGAGCGTGAACTGGTTTATTCATAGCTTCAAAAGTGTTATGAAAATGTCACCGATGCAATACATTATTTCATTGAGAATCGCTATGGCAAAAGGGTATCTTGAGAATTCAACCAAAAATATTGCCGAGATTTCAAACGAAGTGGGCTACGAAAATGCGCTGTATTTCAGCAGATTGTTCAGAAAGTATACAGGCATGACGCCTACAGAATACAGGAAGAAAAGGGGCAAAGGTGATTGACTTGTGTTATGTAACTTTCATTTTGCCTTTTGTTTTTCTGAATGACATGCCATAATTAATATAAAAACGATATTGGAGTAAACTTATGGGACTTTCGTATTCAAAAAAAGATTTATCAAATATTGCGGCATTTCTTTGTGGGCGTGATTGCAAAACCATATCATCTGAATTTTCGCTACCGCAGGAATTGGTGTTAACAGAAGAAACATTGTATGAGATATGCTTTGATCTTGGACAAGATTCTACGGTTCTGGATGAAGCTATTGATGTCCAATCTGCAGCGGAGGATTTTCTCGTCCAGTTGGCTGATGATGATCTGTTCGAAACCTTTTTGAACTATCTTTTGGGAAAGTATGTTGATAACAGAGCGGTAATGTTGTCTTCAATTGGTTTTGATCCATTCAGAATTAAAAGTGAAATGCTTAAAAAGATCAACGCTCTATGGAGCATTCCAAGAATGGAATTCATTTATACTTCGGACGGAAAATGTAAAGCCCATGAAACCCGATTCAAAGAATATGACAAGCTGGGCTCCGGCGGTTTCAGTATCGTATATTGTGGCCCCGAACAGACAGTATATAAAGTGCTTCACCAATCAGAAAAATCGTCGGCAAGCTCTGTACACCGTTTTAAGAGAGAGTTCGAAATAATGGAAGCTCACAATGATAGTGGCTATACAATACGAGCATTTAATTTTGAACCACAAAATTTAGTGTATAGCATGGATAGAGCCACTGTTTCTTTGGAAGATTATATCGAAAATAATACTCTTGAGGATAGTGAAAAAGATGCTATTATTCTACGCTGCGTTGAATGCATGTCGTATCTACATTCTCAAAAAATTGTTCATCGTGATTTTCATCCTGGGAATATTCTAAGAAATCGTGATGGTCAATGGGTGGTCACCGATTTCGGATTATCTAAAGACTTGTCAAAAAAATATTCGAGAAATACAAATTCAACTCGAGCGGTGGGAAGATTTTGGTTCACTGATCCAATACAATTAGGTGCTTTAAAAGACGGAGATTACAGCACGGATTTATACTCCTTAGCTAAGACTATTGACTATATTTTTAATGGGAATCAAACGCAGAGACCCCATAAATATACCGCCGTTGTTCACAAAGCTACTGCTCCCGATTGGGATGCAAGATATGCCAACATTGGTGAACTCGAAAATGATATTTTGAATATAATTGGCAGACAAGAATATAAATCTACGCATGAAGTAGTCGCAGATATGCTACAAGAGTATAGGAAAACTCATGTGTTCGATGAAATGCGTTTGGCCAACATGCTGTCTGATAGCCACGATGATGATCTAATGTGGGAACTTGTTGTGTCTTTTGGAAATGAGCTATCAACTCCGTTTATATCATTAACACGTTCCAACTATGATTTATGTCTGGTGGCGCTTCAGAATGTTAATGATAGCATAAGAGCTTACAGACCCTGGGATGAATATGATACTGTGGCTTTTTGGGCAGCAAGCATTTTAAGCGGGCGTCCACATGCAGACGACGGAATTTCGGTTGAAGCAGCACGAATTGTTGAGTATGTTTCGAGTAATGTGAGCAGATACAAAATCAGGTCATTGGCAAATCGATTGAAAAGTGATAATAATATCGATCCTCATATTCGGGCTGTCTTGACGCATCATGATGGATACTAAATGTTTTATATAACCGCTTACATAGATTCGTTTGTAAGCATGGCGTTGCACCCCGGAAGATAGCGGTCAAGTGCAACTCCCATCATTGCCATGGGATAAGTCTATCCTCACGGCAAAAAGCATGGACTGTTTTTGTAATGTAGCTTTATATGGATCTTTTTTGTAGTGGTATCACAAAAAATTCGACAAGCATCGACTTGTCGAATTTTTTTATCCATTGCGAAAGCAATGGCATATCATCACGCATTAGCGTGTATCTCATCACCGAAGGTGTATATCATCAGCCGCTGGCTGCATCCTTTTTTCGCAATGATGATATACAAGTCTTTCGCCTTGGTGATATACAAAACTTCGTTTTGATGATATGCACGCCTGCGGCGCGATTTGGTACATGAGTTCAAGTCGATACGAAAATACTTAAAAATATCTTTTTTGTTCGCTCTTCGCAAAAATCGACAAGTTTCGCCAGAAGCTTGTCGATTAAGTAATAGGCAAGAAGTAATGGTGAAAAGGTGTTATGTAGCTTTTCGCAAGACGAAAAGCATTTTATTATGTCTATGCGCTCACGCGTAAATGTTTATGAAAACCGTTGAAATATTCGCGGATTTTTGATATAATGATGCAAAGAGGAGGTGGTGTTTTTGAAACGCGAGGATGCCTTTTATTACATGAATTTGTATTGCTTGGCTTTTCTGACGGCTACGATGAATGGCTGAATTATTATTTAGAAACAGAATCGCCATTGAGTGATATTGTATTAGAGCTTTCTATGTGCGGCTCGGATGTAAACAAAACAATTTCCTTATTACATAGCTACTGCGTTGAACAGAATTTTGACAAGATGATTTCACACGATAAATTGAGATTGTTTTTCAAAAATGCCTATTACTCAAATCGGATGAGTAAAAAAGAAGTGTTATCCGCCATGTACCGTTTGTCTCTCAACATTGGAGAACACGGCGATTTTGACGGTGAATTATGGAGAAGCATGCACTATCTCGATTATTACTATGACTTGACTTTAGACGGTATAATCCCAATGGAAAATTTTGATTTTGCTTTTTTCTCATACCTCGATAATGGAACGCCGCTCGATTCAGATCTTATTTGGAGAAAAAACACGAAAAGGAAACCGTCATTGCTTGATAAAATCAAAAGCTTTTTTAAGTAATGCTATTTCATTTGGTGAGATAATTACAAGGAGTGATTTAATGATTTTTAACTTTGGCAGTTATACCATAGATGTTGATGTTGAGAAAACTAAAAAAGTATATAGTGAATTAATGACAGTTTCGCAAAATTGTAATTGCGATGGCTGTCGCAATTTTGAAAAATATATTGATATTTTGCCTAAGGCGATAATTTCATTTTTTGACACCTTAGGCGTGGATTTAAGGAAAGTCGCTGAATGCTGTGTGTATTGTAAAAATGATGACATCACATTGCTTTATGGCGGATTTTGTCACATTTGCGGAGCTCTAATTCAAGGTGAAAGCGCGTATTCCGTGGTTACTTGATACAGAAAACACATACTAAGCTTACAGGAGAACTTATGCATATTTTTTTGAAGGTGTTAACCTATTCATTAATTCCGCTGATAGTTAGCGGTGTTATTTCAGCGCTTAGCCGTGCTAAGTCGGTAAAATCAAAAAAGGACGGGACTGTGTATCTTAGCAAGGCTCTTTTAATTATAGGCGTTATTGGTGCTACTGCTTCTATTATTCCTGCTATTATTACTCTGTACTCTAACGAAAAGATTATTGTTCCTATTGGATTTTTAGCGTTTGCTCTTTTAAGCTCTACGCTTATAGTAGCATACATAAATTGCCGTATTTATTATGATGAAAACGGATTTACAGCAAGAAATTTCTTTGGAATTAGACGAAAATTCACTTATGACGAGATAACAGGCATTAAGGAGGATATGCACGAGGACTATCTATATATGGGAAATCGCAAGGTAATGATTGATAGCTTTTCTGTGGGGGCGTGTGAGTTTTTAGCATTTGTTCACAGAAAATATAAGAGCATTAACAAAAAGAATCTGCCTAAGATTTTAAAAACGAAGCGCGATATTTTTAACGGAAACATTCAGGATAGTGGCGGATTTATTTTTGTATATGCTTTGCTTGAGGTGTTCCTTATAGGATTTTTGATTTTCATTCTATATTATACCTACGGAAATGCAAGCATGAAAAATGTTGAAAAATCTACTGTGGTTTTTTCTGAGTGTGTATTAGATGATGACGCCTTGAAGCTGACATCAAGTGACGGAGAAAAATATGAGCTTAGCTTTTTAAGCGATGATTTTAATACCGACAAAATTAAAGCAATATGCGACGGAAGCACATATTGTGATGTTTATGCAAAAAAAATTACACCTGACAATGGAAGCGAATATTACAGTATAAAAGCGATTTTTGCAAGCGACACTGAAATTCTTAGCTTTGAGGAAACAAGAGAAATGTATATCAAGGAAAACCGTGTAATTTTACTGTTCCCTATTGGCGCATTAATTTTATGGACTGCGTTTATTGTGCTTTCAATTATTGTGGGCAGAAATCCACAGAAATTCAGCAAAAGATTTGCAAAATTCTTCTTTCAAGAAGGATATATTAACTATAATTATGATAGGTAGCCAAACAAAAATCCGTGGATTTTTGATATAATGATGCAAGGAAGGGCGGTGGTGAAATGAAAGCGAATTTTTATAAACAATTGCAAGAGGATTTTGTTATGATTAGATTCTTGCATTGTTCAAATTCATTTAATCAAGAAAAATACGATTCGGCGATTGCATCTATTAAAGTTGCAAGAAAAAAGATAAATGCAAATTCATCTCCTTTGGAAAAGAGCATTTTGCTTTATTGTATTGATACTTTATTTGAGATTATAAATGAATGCAATACGCAAAAAATTTTTGATTTTGCCGATGCTATACATAATATTCCCGAAATATATATGCAAAAACGAAATTTGTATTCTTTTCGCAAGGAATTAAAAAGCTTTCAAAGAAAATATGGAAAGCGATATTTTGCATTTATAGATGAGGTCAAGCCGCATTTTACAAAAAAAGCGCCGAAAAATAAATGGGAGTTTTTTTCGCCCGAATCTGACGAGGAGTTCAAAAAATTACATCCTATTGGATACAAAATACTTGTTGCGGCCGGCATTATCGCATTAATGCTGCCTCAAATTATCTATTTGGTATATATAACTGTCATTAATCCTGCTCCAAACGAGTGGACTATTATGTTGGGTTATGTCGGCTCTTTTATTGTGGGCATAGGATTATTTAATATTGTTGCCGCTTGGATACATCAATATCTTGGGCACTTATTAACTATATTGTGTCTTTTGGGCGGTACTGCTCTAACCTTGCTTTCTATGTACTTGCTTTACACATAGCTTACAAATATTTTTTAACAAGTCAATTCTTTGGCTTGTTTTCTTTTATTGTAATTATGAACGAAATGAAAACTTTATTAACAATTTATTGACATTTTATATGATTAGTGGTAGAATTTGTTTGTAAAATATTAATTTTATTAACAATTTGTTTACAAAAAGGACTTTATTATGGAAATACAAATGTTTAACGGGTGGTATTTCTTTTGGATTTTTCTACTCGCTTTTATAACCGCTGATTTATATTTGTTATTTAAAAATAAGAGTAAAAAAGCTCAGGATATACTATTATTTTCGCTTTTGGTGGTGGGACTTATTATGCATTTTACAAAATGCTATTATCCACCGTATTCTACCGATGAAGCAAGAATGCTAAGGGATTCCTGGTTTGTTAATATTTGCGGAGCGAATATTGCTCTGTTTCCCTTCTTATATTTTTCCAAAAACAAGCATATAAGAGATTATATGTTTTATATTGGTGTAATCAGTGGCTTGATTGCGATTTTCTATCCCCAGGAGCCAATGGCAAAGCTTGACCAAATTAATGAATATCTTGATATTGTTCGTTTTTATTATCACCATTGGATGCTTCTTGCCGTTCCCCTTCTCCGTCAGCTTTGGGGACATCATAAGCTTTCATACAAAAGAGTATTGAATGCTCCTACTGGACTTATGCTTCTTGCGCTTTTTATAATTTTAAATCAGATTTTCCAAAGTGAGCTTGGATTTATTCCTTTAAGAAATGAAAATATGATACCGAATTATAAAAACACATCCTACATATGGGGACCTTTAAATCAGGACGGTACAATGGATCCAATTGGCGGTGTTCTTGCAATATTCACTCCCGAATTCTTTAAAACAATGCCTGTCGGACCGCACAAGGGCGAGCTTAAATATTGGCCCTGGTTCTGGCTTTTATGTCCAATATATTTAATTGTAACTACTCTTGCATTTTTGATTAGCTTAATTCAAGACCACAAAAGCTTTGCAAGCGATATGAAGCTGTTAAAAGCAAAATGCGTTTGTATCTTTAAAATGATAAAGGAAAAGCTTTCAAAAAAATCTATAAAATAGCATTTGTTTGGAGTTAGATATGAGTCCACAGCTTTTTGGAATTGAACATATTTTATATATTATTATTTCTACGGCGCTTTGTGGTGGAGCGCTTATTTTAGCAAAGAGATATGCAAAAACAGAAAAAATGCAGAATGTCTTTTTAAAGTCACTCGCCGCTCTGCTTTTGATTGCGATTTTAACAAACAGGCTTTCACAGGTATTCAGATATGATACTGTAAGGTGGTACTGTATTATTCCCGATAGCTTTTGCGGTATGACAAGTCTTGTTTTATCTCTCGGCGTGCTTTTGGGAAAGAAAAATAATGCAGTTTTGCATTTCACTTGGCTTCTTGGTCTTTTCGGCGGCATTTCCACTGTAATTTATGCAACCTTTATAGGTCAAAGCACATCAATATTCTATTTGCCCACTATTTCGGGGCTATTACATCATAGCTTCTCTGCTTCGCTTGTAATTGAAATTTTGATGTTCAAATGGATAAATATAACCTACAAAAGGTGGTACTGTACGGTCTTCGGCTTTACTGCGTATTTAACTGTTGGCGCGTTTTTAATGCATACATTTAATTTAAGTGATGCATTCCATATTGCTGAGCCTCTTTTATCGGGGACAAAGCTTACCGCTTGGGTTATGGCGCCTATGTATCTTTCAGCTTATGCTATCATACTTTTATTAATTGAGATTGCTCGGAAAAAGAATTTAATAAAATAATTAAATGGCTGTCGCATTTGCGATAGCCATTTGTTTTGTTAATTTTTGTAAATTTATTATATCCTTATTGATAATCAACACTTGACACATTGGCTATATGATAGTATAATTAAATTAACAAAATAAAGGAGAGATACTATGAGCTACGATGTAAAAAAAGCAGTTGGCAATCCTGACAGCTCCGTATTTATTCGTAGATTAATAATCTATGGACTTCTTTTAGTTTTAATGTTGATTGCACCAAAATTTATTTTTCCA
The DNA here is from genome assembly GCA_017416885.1 of Clostridia bacterium. Taxonomy (GTDB): domain Bacteria; phylum Bacillota; class Clostridia; order Oscillospirales; family CAG-272; genus RGIG2000. The sequence continues at coordinate 7,663 of JAFQAM010000350.1, forward strand.
AAAATTATGGTGAGTATGGCGGTAGGCGGCTTAAAGACTGCCTGGTATTTGGTTTTTGTGCCGCTTGTATTATTTATGATGTTAATAAATCTATTTAAGTGTTGGCGACGCAGATATCCTCTTGCTTATATGGATAATTACAACAAGGAAGCAAAAGAAAACGGATATGAATATTGCCCTCGCTGTGGCTATGAGCTTGAGCTTAGAAAACGCACTCGCTATCACCGTGAAAAAACAGGCGAGCTTATTACAACCACCACATACAGTGACGGCTCAAAAACCGTGGACAAAAAGGATGTTTACGGTAATGTAAAAAGAACGGAGTATGTTTATAAATGCTCCAACAACAAGTGCTTACTTGAGGTGGATAGACATCTATCACAAAGTCATTTGCCTTGGAAAAACAGGGAAATAAGATGTTTAACCTTAAATGATGATAAGCTATTAAGCCGTAAGCATCCTTATGCTGCATCTATTTTGCTTTCCCGTTTATTTGCGCCATTTCTTGCAATTATAATTATTTTGGCTTGTATTATTACTATTTACTCATATGCCAATTTGCATAATGGGGAATGGGAATACCTTACTGTAAATAAAGAAGCAAGCCGCACTGAAAGCGAATACAAGGACTATCTTTTATCCTTAGACACAGAAAATCCCAATTATCATTTTACCTACGAAAAGGAAGCTTCGGATTTAATGAGCTATTTAGGTAAATGGTTCTTGCGTAAGGATAAAACCGTTGGCTATACTATGAACTCTTATAGCTTAGACGGTGTAACTGTTTTAAATTTCAATTTTGACGGCTATGATGCAAGTACCGGTATTCCAAACGGTTGGTACACCTTAACAGAGATTGACGGAGTTAATGTAATTTTAGACGATACCAACGAAAAAATTTACAAGGAAGGCACTGAGTTTTATGATACCTTTGCGCCGAAGCTATTAGCATTATCTTACGATAAGGAGCTTCAAATAGTACTTGACCGTATAAGTGACGGTGAGCATGGGCTATATGGCACAAATGATTTTTGGACTGAGTATATCCGTCAAAATAATACAACGGTGTATTCATATATGCAATCTAAGGATGCGACTAAGGTTGACAGGGAATTTCGCGCTATTACTACTTATCCTGATGATAATATAATGGAAAAATGGTATTTTTCTTACAGTGATGATAAGTATGAGCCAGACGACCTTGAGGGATATGTATATTCGGATGCAGTACCTGAAATTAACGATGAGCTTGGCAAGCTGATAAATGATAGCAGTGACGGTAGCGGAAGCTATGCTTTATATAAAAATGGTACTTTATCTATTGGAATTAGCATAGAATATCTTGCTAACGGCTATGATTTTGAAATTGAGGAAATAGCAGAGGATTTTAGTTTAGATTTAGAGCTTGATGCTATTTACCGTGTAAATACCAATGTAAAATCGCTAACTAAAATAACAACCGATGAAAATTATAAGGAAATTGAGACTGAGTTAAGCTTAGCTGAGCATCAGGATAAATATGACTTCTTTATGAGTATAATTCCCGATATTTACATAAGAAGCATTATTGATATGGATAGTGCAGAAATCAAAAAGGAAAATGCGGGCTTAACTAAAATCTACACTATGAAGGATGAAAACGGAAGCATTACCGCTGAAATGAAGGTAGCATTCGGCAAAATCGGTGAGGTAATTCACTATATTTCTGAAAATGAGTATGCGATAATTGAATTGGGATATTAAAATACAAAATATAGTGATACACTAACAAAAAAGGCAGAAATTTTTAAATTTCTGCCTTTTTTACGGTTGTTTTATGATTTTATATAAAATCTATTGACTTTTATAGACTATTGTGATAGTATAGACTATGGGAGTAGTCTGGTATTTGACTAACATAATAATGTAAAAATTATAGCAAGGAGATAATTATGTCACAAAAATTATTTGACAGTGAAATCAAGGTTATGGAGCTTATTTGGGAACATGAGCCAATTAGCGCCAAGGATTTAAGCATATTAGCATTTGAAAAATTTAATTGGAACAAAAATACAACATACACAGTTATTAAAAAAATTGAAGCTAAGGGCTATATTAACCGTTCAGAGCCGGGATTTATATGCACATCGCTTATTTCAAAAAATGAGGCGCGTCTTTCCGAAACAAAAAGTCTTATTGACAGACTTTTTGGCGGTTCAAAAAAATCTCTTTTCTCTGCTCTGATTGAGGATGAAGGCATAACACAAGAAGAGCTTGATGAGCTTCGCGAAATGATAAACAAGAGGTAATTATGGGAGAAGTCTTTTATTGGATTTTTAATATGAGTATAATTGCATCTATTTGTGGTGTGTTTATTCTTTTAATCCGTTGCTTTAAAAAAATACCCCGTCGCTTTTTAGTTATACTTTGGCTAATTCCGTTTATAAGAATGTGCTTACCTGTTGGAATCACAGGAAAATATGGAATTATGTCTTTAATTTCTAAATTTACTACTAAATCTGTTATTGTTTATGAAATTGGTGACGCAACATTTTTAACTATGATGAACAGCACTATGGCGGCTGAAGGATACTTTCCGTTAGTATATAAATTTAAGCTTATAGATGATGTTTTTTCTATTGCTTCAATAATATGGTTAGTTGTTTTATCTTTACTTATTCTACTTTTCTCATTGGTGTATTTTAGTGAAATAAAGAAAATAAAGGACTCAACACATTATAAAGATAATATTTATTTTTCAAATAAGGTAAATTATCCCTCTGTATATGGAATAATCAAGCCGAAAATTATTATTCCTTATGAATATAAAGAAAGTAATATTGACTACATCATTATGCACGAAAGGACACATATAAAAAGATTAGACAATTTTTTTCGTGTTGCATCTTTTTTAATTACCTGTGTTCATTGGTTTAATCCGTTATCATGGCTATTCTTAAAATTACTTTATAATGATATGGAGCTTGCATGTGACGAAACCGTCATTTCAAAATGCAATGAAACAGAAATAAAAGAATATGCTAACACTCTTTTAAGCTCGTTAGAAAAATCAAGCATTATAAAATCTAATCTTGGTGGAGCAAAAATTCGTACAAGGATAAAAAACATATTATCCTACAAAAATTTGACGGTCTTATCGGTTATAGGTTTTTCTTCTATTATCGTTATAATTGCGTATATTTTACTGACAAATGCAATATGAAAGGAGAATTTATGAATAATACTACATTAAAAAAATATTATGTATTTTCACTATTGGGAATTCTTTTAGCATCAATTTATCCATTATATATGGGAATTAAGGTTGGTGTTGATATGATTAAACACGGAACCGTTTTTGCAGAAAACTATCCAAAATATATTATTCCATACACTCCTATTAGCATATCTCTAATTGTTGGTGTTGCGTTAATGATGATTTTTATAAAATACACTAAAAAGTTATCTCTGCTTTTTTCTTCTGTGGTTTCGACTATAATGTTTTTTGTTACTGAACTGATTTTAGAAAATATGGTTATTGTTACAAAAACAGTTACTACCACTCTTGAAAGCTGGCAAATGTATATGTGCTATGTTCCGTCAGCAGACAGATATGTAGATTGGGACTCAGGGATTGCTTCTTGGACTGAGGTCGATGTATTGATGGGGGAATACAGTCCTGCATTTAAGCTTCACTTTTATATAATATCTATTGTTATTATAATTTCTCTTTTAAACTGTTTTTACGGTTTTGCTAATATGATTAAAACGAAAGAGACAAGTCGATATAAGTCACTCATTATTCAATCCATATCAAGTGTAGCGTTTCTTGGAATGTGCATTTGGGCATGCTTTACTGCTTTTTATAGAACAGGTGCAATTTTAGTTTCGCCTCTTTCCGCATTTCTAATGAGTATATTTTTCATTTTACTTGGTGTAACTGTTGGAATTTATATTATTTCATTTACTTTAAATAAGAAAAAGCTATTATCTATATTTCTGCCGTCAATTTCTGCTTCACTTGTTACACTTATAATGTATATTGGCGAAATGTTTTTGCTAAGCGGTCATCTTTATCGTTTTGGAAGTGGTTTTTTATTCAAGGAAATTTCGGGAATAGTGCTTGCTCCGTTTGATATTTTGATTATACTCTTATCCGGTGGAATAACGGTTATAACATCTATTCTAATAAATAAAACACGCAAAAAGGACTGTTAAACAGTCCTTTTTTGTTATTGCGGCGCTTTGTATGAGATTAGTTCCTTTAAAAAGTCGATACTGCTTTGGTAGTCCTCATCGTTTGCGAAAACTGTTTTTTGAAGGACTAAAATAATTGTATCGTCGGGGA
>JAFQAM010000351.1 GCA_017416885.1 Clostridia bacterium
GCTTTTGCAATTAATGAAGCAAGCTTTGCGTTTACTGTTGGATCAGGTCCGCCCGCTTTAACTGCAATAGACATTTCTTTTCCTATTTTGGTAAAGATTTTTGCTCTTTGAGCATCAGTCTTTTCCTTTTTATGCATTATATTTTTCCATTTACTATGTCCTGACATAAATAACCTCGTATATTATATTTTTTCTGTCTTTTTCATACAAATCAAGCCAAAAGCAGAGCCTAAAACTGTTTTAACTGCATTTGTAAGACGAATTCTTGTATTTCTAACGCTTTCATCCTCAGCGTTAACAATCTGACAATTATGATAAAACTTGTTAAAAGATGAACAAACATCAATTATATATCTTGTTATAACTGATGGTTCATATTCTTTAATAGCATCCTTAACTGCTTCATTAAACTTAGATAACACCTTAAGTAAGTCAGCCTCTTCGCTTGATGTGATTACAGGATCGGTATTAACATTTAAACCGCTTGCTTTTTCAAGAATACCGCAGCATCTTGCGTAGGTATATTGTGCATACGGTCCTGTATTGCCGTCAAAGCTAAGAGCATCCTCCATTATAAAGTTTATATCCTTAATTCTATTGTTATATAAATAATAGAATACAACAGAGCCAACGCCAACTGCCTCGGAAACTTCTTCTTTATTTGGTAAATTAGGATTTTTTTCCTCAATAATTTCGCTTACCTTTTCAATAGCGGTCGCAAATAAATCCTTTAAAAGAATTACATTTCCTGTTCTTGTAGCAAGCTTTTCTCCGTTAATGCTTACCGTGCCATATGGTACATGTACTAATTTATCATACCAATCATAGCCCATAAGCTCAACAACCTTAAACCATTGAGCAAAGTGTAGGCTTTGACCTGCAGAAGTAACATAAATACATTTATCAAAATTATACGCTTCCTTGCGGTAAACCGCGGCTGCAATATCTCTTGTAGGATATAATGTTGAGCCGTCTCTTTTCAAAATTAAACAAGGTGGCATATTATATTCGGATAAATCAACGATGGAAGCGCCGTCGTCAATCTTCATAAGACCGCTATTTCTGAGCTTTTCAATCTGTGCGGGCATTTTATCGGTATAAAAGCTTTCGCCCTTATAGCTGTCAAATTCAATGCCTAACTGCTTATAGGTCTTTTGATATTCCTTTAAGCTAATATCAACAAACCATTTCCAAAGCTTGATATTTCTTTCATCGTGAGATTCAAGCTTAGTAAATTCATTTCTTGCAAGCTGATTCAATTCTTCGTCCTTTTCAGCCTCTTGATGGAATTTTACATATAATGCAACAAGCTCATCAACTCCACCGTTTTCAACCTTTTCTTGACTACCCCATGTATCGTAAGCTACAATTAGCTTACCAAATTGAGTGCCCCAGTCACCTAAATAGTTAATTCCAACACAATCATATCCTTGAAATTCGTGTAGCATTTTCAGTGAATGTCCAATTACGGTTGTACCTAAATGTCCAATATGGAATGGCTTCGCAACATTTGGTGAGGAATAGTCAAAAACCGCAACCTTACCAATACCTGAACCGTCAGAGCCATATTTTTCTTTTTTGTTCTCTATTTCATAAAGAACATTATTTATTAAATATTCATTAGTTACAAAGATATTCAAATATCCGTTTACTGCCTCTACCTTTGAAACAACAGACGACTTGAATTTTTCAGATATTTCCTTAGCAATCATAGGCGGTGCTTTTCTTAAAATTCGGCTTAATTTAAAGCAAGGAAAAGCGATATCGCCTAAGCTTGAATCAGGTGGATATTCAAACATAGCTAAAATATCATCTACAGTTAAATTAATATCTGAAGAAATTTCAGCTAAACAGGATAGCATATCCTTTGCAACTGTAAGCTTAAAATTATTCATTTTCTATATCAATCCTCGTCAATTTGTGCAACTTGTCCTGCATTATACTTGTCCACTAAAGCATGGATTTTTTGAACAGGATTTAATAGATCGCTAATAGAAGCGTCTTTATTAATTGTATCAATAATGTATGAAAC
>JAFQAM010000037.1 GCA_017416885.1 Clostridia bacterium
ACACTATAATGAGTAAAATTTTAATTACTGTTGCTTATGATGGTACGAGTTATCACGGCTACCAAATTCAAAACGATAAGCCAACGATTGCTCTTATGCTAAATAAAGCATCAAGAGAAGCGTTTGGCTTTGACTGTAATATAACAGGATGTAGCAGAACAGATAGCGGAGTGCACGCATTAGGCTTTATGGCAACAATTGAGCCAAGAAACGAAAATGATAAAATCACCGTGCCTGTATCTAAAATTCCCGTTGCAATGAATGTAAAATTGCCTGACGATATAGTTGTTTGTGATGCAAAATCAGTAAATGACGATTTTCATCCAAGATACAGTGTTATAAGCAAAGAATATATTTATAAAATTCACGATAGCAAAATAGCAAATCCGTTTTATAGAAATTACGCGCTTGAATATGGCAAGGAAATTTCTGATATTGGAATTGAAAAAATGAATGAGGCCTGCAAATATTTTATAGGTACTCATCAATTTGATTCGTTTATGGCATCAGGCTCGAAAATAGAAGATACCACAAGAACTGTATATTCCGCATCCGTTAAAAGAAACGGAGACATTGTGGAGTTTTCGGTTTGCGCAGACGGATTTTTATATAATATGGTTAGAATTATGGTTGGAACTCTTTTAAGAGTCGAAGCAGAAAAGCTTTTGCCAAGTGATATTAAAAAGATAATTTTAGCCAAAAACAGAGCATTATCAGGCTCAACTGCAAAGGCTTGCGGACTATATTTGAAAAAAGTTCAATATGATAGTTGACAAATGCCTAAAAAGAGTTTATAATATATTCGCATAATAATATAATGATATAGGAGGAATACTAAATGACGGTTAGCTTAGTGTTTGATATAATCATTTTTGCGCTTTGTGCATTCTGGATTATAAAAAACGCAATTCGCGGCTTTATAAAAGCTTTTATCACATTTGCCAAAACAATTTTAGCATTCTTGCTTGCATATCTATTTTGCGCCCCTGTGGGAAGGTTTTTTAGCGATAAGATATTTTTAGGATGTGCAAGAGGATGGATATATGATGCCTTTTGCTCCACACAAATAGGCGAGGACCAATACGCATTATACCAATTATTTGACGGAATACCCGAGTGGTTTACTAACATAACCGTTAGCTCGGGCGTAGAGGATTGGATGGTTCAGGAATATTTTGTGAATGAAAAGCCTGCGCCGATGTGGGCGTTAAACCAAATGTCAAATAGCTTGGGCGATGAGCTTTCATATTTGATTTCCGTTATAATTGCATTCGTAGCAATTTTCTTGGTTGCAGAGATAGTATTTACGATAATTGGCTCACTGCTGAACAAAATTGGAAAGAGACCGCTTTTAAATACATTAAATGTTATTTTAGGTATTTGTATCGGTGTGATAATTTCCATCGTTTCCGCTTGGCTTATTTCAAGCGCGGTGCTTTGGATTTTAGATTTTGGAGCAAAATATTATCCAGATGTATTCAACAGAGAAATTTTATCAGATTCAATTGTAATAGAGTTCTTTGGTAAATATGATGTATGGTCTTGGATTAAGGGACTGTTTAGTTAAAGCAAAAAAATACATAGAGAGTTAGACGAAAGATATTTTTAGGAGGAAGAAATGACATTTACACCAAGCCTTGTAGTGGATATCGTACTTGGAATTATTTGCATTTTTGTAATTATCAAGTATTCAATTAAGGGTTTTTTAAAAACAGTTTTAGATTTAGCAAGATTAGGATTATCTGTGCTTTTAGCTGTAATGTTCAGAGGCGTTGTAGCGGATTTAATTAACAGATTATTTATGACTAACACAATTCACAAATGGGTGTATAGCTCCCTTACAAGCAAAATTGGGGGAATTAGCGAGACTGTGGATTTTGTTCAAATATACGAAACCTCGCCTGAATTTTATAGCAAGGTTTTGGCCGCATTCGATTTGAACTTTGAGCAATTCGAGGAAGCAATTAAAAACTTGAACGAAGAAACAGTCGATAGCGTTACCACAATGATAGCAGATCCATTGGCAAATATGCTCTCAACATTAATTGCTGTTGTGCTTATTTTTACCGTGGCAATGATTATTTTGTTCTTTGTCGTAAAACTTTTGAACAAAATTACTAAAATTAAGCTCATTGGCGTAATTAACAGAATTTTAGGCGTTGCCTTCGGCATAGTATTGGCAAGCGTTATTGTTTGGGGCTTGAGCTTCTTATTACATGTTGCTATCGGCGCTTTCGGCCCAATGTATCCTGATATTATTAACGAAAGCTTAGTAGAGGACTCTATGATTATAAATATATTGAAGGAAGCAGGTCTTCTTGATATGTTTAATGGAATTAAGGATCAAATTACGGAGTCTTTGGCAGCATAGAATCAAAAGGAATTATAAATCATGGAAATGTGTGCAAGATGCAAAAAAAGGCCGGCAACGGTTTATATAATGAAATTGGAAAATGGCACGCAAAAGCAAGAGGGACTTTGCTTAGTGTGCGCTAAGGAGCTTGGAATCAAGCCTGTTAACGATATTATGAGTAAAATGGGAATAAGTGAGGAAGAGCTTGAAAATATGGAAAAGATGTTTTCTGATATGCTACCTGCTTTATCAGAAAATAACGATGATGACGATGAGGGTTCTCCAACAATAGATTTTGGCAAGCTTATGCGGCAAACAGGCTTAGGCGGAGATAGCAAAAAGGACAAAAATGATAAGGGCAAGAAAAAGGATTCAAGAAAGCACCTGAATACCTATTGTCACAATCTTACCGCTGATGCATTAAACGGCAAGCTTGACAAAATTATCGGTAGAGAAAGAGAATTGGAAAGAGTAATTCAGATTCTTAGTCGCCGTCAAAAGAATAATCCTTGCCTTATCGGTGAGCCGGGTGTAGGTAAAACTGCAATTGCAGAGGCACTCGCTCGAAAAATAGTTAAGGGCGAGGTTCCTTACAAATTAAAGGATTGTGAGGTTTTCTTAGTTGATCTTACATCACTTGTTGCGGGAACTCAGTTCAGAGGTCAGTTTGAAGCAAGAATTCACGGACTTTTAGACGAGGTAAAGGCAGCAGGCAATATTATTTTAGTAATTGACGAGGTACACAACATAGTTGGCACAGGTAATTCTGAGGGAAGTATGAATGCCGCAAATATCTTGAAGCCCGCTTTATCAAGAGGCGAAATTCAAGTAATCGGCGCTACAACTCTTAACGAATACCGCAAGTTCATTGAAAAGGATAAAGCGCTTGAAAGACGCTTCCAACCTGTAAAGGTTGATGAGCCAACAATTGAAGAATGTATTGAAATGATAAAGGGAATTAAGCACTATTACGAAATTTATCACGGTGTTATTATTCCCGATGAAATTGCAAAAAGCGCCGTAATAATGAGTGAGCGTTACATCACAGACAGATTTTTACCTGATAAAGCAATAGACTTAATTGATGAAGCATCTTCTCATATTGTTTTACACTCGCCTCATATCAATGAAAGACATAAGATAATTGACAATTTAGCTGTAATTGACAAAAAAACAGACGAATTAAATGCTAAAATCGCGGAGGGCGGAAAAGAGCCAACCGAGGCAGAATATAAGACCTTGGCAGAATTAAAGGCGGAAAAATCGCAATTGCTTCTTGAAAAGGAAAGACTCGACAGAGAATGCGACAATACCTATATGACTAAACAGGATTTAGCAAAGGTTATTGAAATTTGGACAGGTATTCCCGCAAGTAATATTTCCGAAGAGGAATTTGAAAAGCTTGCAAAGCTTGATACAAGCATAAAGGAAAGAATTATCGGTCAAGATGAGGCGGTTGACTCATTATGCTCGGCTATAAGAAGAAGCCGCGCAGGAGTTAGCGTTAAGAAAAAGCCCGCATCTTTCATTTTCGCAGGCCCGACAGGCGTTGGTAAAACTGAGCTTGTTAAAACTCTTGCCAAGGAGCTGTTTAATTCAATTGAAAACCTGATTCGACTTGATATGACAGAGTATATGGAAAAGCATTCTGTATCAAAGCTGATAGGGGCTCCTCCCGGCTATGTAGGATATGATGAGGCAGGACAACTAACCGAAAAAATCAGACGCTCGCCTTACTCTGTAATTTTATTTGATGAAATAGAAAAGGCGCATCCGGATGTATTGAATATTTTACTTCAAATCCTTGATGACGGAAGAATTACCGATTCTCAAGGCAGGGTAGTAAATTTTGAAAACACGGTTATTGTAATGACTACAAATGCGGGCTCAAGCGGCGGCTCATCTCCTGCAGGCTTCGGTA
>JAFQAM010000038.1 GCA_017416885.1 Clostridia bacterium
ATCCCTTCGGAACCTCGCCGCCGACAACTGATTGAGTAAATGTTAAGCCGTCACTTTCGCTTGGTGAGAATGTAATCTTAACATGACCGTATTGACCTGCGCCACCTGATTGCTTCTTGTGCTTTCCTTCAACGGAAATAGTCTTTTTAATTGTTTCTCTATATGCAATCTTTGGTGTTTGGAGCGCGATGTTTACGCCGTATCTATTCTTAAGCTTGCATACTACTGTATCAAGGTGAACATCACCGATACCTTTAAGCAGTAATTCGCCTGTTTCAACAAAGTTTTCGTACTTAACTGTCTTATCCTCATCAAGCACCTTAGCAATAGCGGTTGCAACCTTATCCTCGTCCTTGGAGTCAACTTTGATTGCCATTGTCATATTAGCCTCCGGGAACTTAATGCCCTTATAAGCTACATCGCTCTTTTCGCAGAGTGTATCGTTTGTATTTGTATCGGATAGCTTAGCGATAACACCGATATCACCGCAAGCAAGTGAGTCAACCTCTGTTTGCTTCTTACCGCAGATTGTGTAAATCTTTGCAAATTTTTCATTAGCGCCTGTTTGTACATTCTTAAGAGTCATATCTTTCTTTAATTCGCCGTTCATAACCTTAAAGAATGAGAAGCGGCCTACGAATGGATCGGAGATTGTCTTAAATACAAATAGCTTACATTCGCCCTCGCGCTCGATTGCGATATCCTCGCCGTCCTCGGATTTTTCAACCTTTTTAGCTGTATGTCTTGGGAAGGAGTCAGCAATTGCTGTAAGGATTGAGTAAATACCTCTCATATTTTCAGAGGAACCGCACCATACAGGAACGATGGCGCCTGAAATCATACCCTCGTGAAGCGCTAATGCACATTCCTCTTGTGTAAATGTTTCGCCCTCAAAGAACTTTTCAAGCATTTCCTCGTTAGTCTGAGCAATTGCTTCCATAAATACTTCTTGATATTTTTCAGCAATTACACGGCGTGAGTCATTCATTGGCTCTTCCTGTCTTTCGCCATTTGGTAGGTAACGGAAGCACTTCATAGTCATTAAGTCAACCATCATAACACCATTTGCTTCCTTAATTGGAATAAATACAGGGCAAAGAGCGTTACCAAATTCATCACGAAGCTGATTGAATACCTTATCAAAATCAGCGTCAGGATCATCACATTTATTAATAAAGAATGCTCTTGGAAGGTTAGCTTCCTTTGCGTTGTACCAAGCAATCTCAGTACCAACCTCCATACCACTCTTAGCATCAACCATAATAAGCGCCGCATCAGAAACTCTCAAAGCGCTTGCAACCTCGCCCGCAAAGCCTAAGAAGCCCGGGCAGTCAAGAATATTAATCTTTACTCCGTTCCATTCAAGGTTGGCAACTGATAAGCCAATAGAAATCTTTCTCTTGATTTCTTCGCTATCGTAGTCAGATACTGTATTACCGTCGCTTACTCTACCAAGACGGTCAGTTGCGCCTGCCTTAAAAAGCATAGATTCGATAGTTGCGGTCTTACCGCTTCCGCTGTGTCCTATCAAGCATACATTACGGATGTTGTTTGTAATAAATTTCGCCATTGTCGTTTTCCTCGTTTCTTATAATTTTGTCCGCTATTGCAGACCTTATTTTATTTGATTATATTTATTTTATCATATAACATTGAAAGTTTCAACTGTTTTTGTGCAAATTGTTTAAAAAAATTAAAATATTATACTTTTTTTGTGCATAATAACCGATAAGCTATTAAAAAATCGTTTTTTCAAGCTTCTACATGTAATTATAATAAATAAAAGTAAAAAAAGTCTTGACAAACACAAAAAAATCAAGTATAATAGTATGGCAAACTAAGAAACGGCGGTTTGTGTATTGCTCCAGGACGGGCAATGCGTACATTTGAAATGGAGATGTACTCAAGTTGGCCGAAGAGGCGCCCCTGCTAAGGGTGTAGGTCGGGAAACCGGCGCGGTGGTTCGAATCCACTCATCTCCGCCAAAAAAATCCGAGAACAATGTTCTCGGATTTTGTTATCCAAGCCGCAGGCTTGGCATATCATTGACGCACGGAGTGCGGCGCATATCATCAG
>JAFQAM010000352.1 GCA_017416885.1 Clostridia bacterium
AAGAAAGCGTCCGGGTATGTACATAGGTACAACATCGATACGCGGACTTCACCATCTTGTATATGAGATTGTCGATAACTCTATTGACGAGGCAATGGCGGGACATTGCGATGAAATTGAGGTGGTATTACACAGTGACGGAAGCGTATCCATACAGGATAACGGCCGTGGCGTACCTGCCGGAATAAATGCTAAGACAGGCACACCTACTCTTGAGGTAGTTTTCCTTGTTCTTCATGCAGGCGGTAAGTTTGGCGGCGGCGGATACAAGATTTCAGGCGGTCTTCACGGTGTTGGCGCATCTGTTGTTAATGCGCTGTCTGAGTGGCTTGAGGTTGAAAACTGTCACGACGGAAAGATGTACACCGAACGCTTTGAAAAGGGAAATGTAGTTCGTCCTTTTGCATGCGTAGGTGATGCTCCAAACGGCAAGCACGGTCTTTATGTACGCTTTAAGCCTGACGCTACAATTTTTGAAGAGGTAGTTTTTGAATACGAAACACTTCTTACAAGATTAAGAGAGCAAGCATTCTTAAATGCGGGCATTAAGATTGTATTCCGTGACGAAAGAGAAAAGATTGAGTTTGAAAACGAGGACGGAACAAAATACGAGGACTACCGTTGCGAGTCACTTATATATGAGGGCGGTATCCGTCAATTTGTTCAGTTTATAAATAAGAATAAGGGCTGTGGCTTAATTCACGATGAGGTTATCTATATGAAGGCCGAAAAGGGTGATATTACAGCTGAGGTTGCTTTACAGTATAACGATACATATACAGAAAGCATTGTAACCTTTGCTAATAATATGTCAACTGTTGACGGCGGTACACACGAGGTAGGCTTCAAGGAAGGACTTCGTAAGGTAACTAATAATTACGGTAAGAAATTAGGCTTCTTAAAGGAAGGCGATAAGCTTTCAGGCGAGGATACAAGAGAGGGTATTACCGCGGTTGTATCTGTAAAGCTTCCTGACGCGCAGTTTGAAAGCCAGACAAAGGCAAAATTAGGTAACAGTGAGATTAGAACTATCGTTGACCAAATAGTAAGCGAAAAGCTAAGCGAATACTATGAGGAAAATCCTGATGTTGCTAAAATAATCATTGATAAATCCTGCGCTGCTTCAAGAGCGAGAGAGGCGGCAAGAAAGGCAAGAGAGCTTGCAAGAAGAAAAGGTCTTTTTGAGGGCTCATCTTTACCGGGTAAGCTTGCTGACTGTCAGGACAGAAGAAGCGAATATACTGAGGTATTCTTAGTAGAGGGAGACTCTGCGGGAGGAAGCGCAAAGGACGGACGCGATAGCAGATTTCAGGCAATTTTACCGCTTAGAGGTAAGGTTTTAAATGTAGAAAAGAGCCGTCTTGATAAGGTATATTCAAATGAATCCTTAATTCCTATTATTCAGGCGTTAGGCTGCGGTATCGGCGAGGAGTTTAATATTGAAAAGCTTCGCTACGGCAAGATTATTATTATGGCGGATGCCGATGTTGACGGAAGCCATATTCAAGTGCTTATTTTAACATTCCTGTTCAGACATATGCGTCAGCTTATAGAGGATGGCCATGTATTCTTAGCTAAGCCACCGCTATATAAGATTACAAAGGGAAAGACAATGAGATACGCTTACTCTGACGAGGAAAGAGATAAAATATTCTTAGAGCTTGGCGGCGGTCAGGCTGAAAGATATAAAGGTCTTGGAGAAATGGACAAGGATCAATTATGGGAAACCACAATGGATCCAACCACAAGAACTCTTATCAAGGTAGAAATTGGCGACGCTATCCGTTGTGATGAGATTTTTTCATTACTTATGGGCGATAAGGTAGAGCCAAGAAAAGAATTTATTGAAAAGAATGCAAAATTCGTTAAGAATTTAGATGTATAAGGAGGTGGCTGACAATGAGTGAAAAGAATGAACAACATATTGACTATGAAAATATAGAGCAGATGATAGTTGGCCGTACTATTGAGTCAAGAGTGCCGGAAGCATTCCTTGAATACTCAATGAGTGTTATTGTAAGCCGTGCATTACCTGATGTAAGAGACGGTATGAAGCCCGGACAAAGAAGAGTAATGTACGCTATGTTTGAGGACCATCTGACATCTGATAAGCCATTCAGAAAATCAGCTACCACAGTCGGTAATGTGCTTGGTAGATACCATCCGCACGGCGACCAATCCGTTTACGGAACAATGGTAAGAATGGCGCAGCCGTTCTCACTTAGATATCCCCTTGTTGACGGACACGGTAACTTCGGTAATGTTGACGGCGACGGAGCTGCTGCATACCGTTATACTGAGGCAAGAATGTCAAAGCTTGCAAATGAGCTTATGAGCGATATTGATAAGGATGTAGTTGACTTTATTCCTAACTTTGATAACACAAGAAAGGAGCCGACAGTATTACCGTCCCGTTTTCCTAACCTGCTTGTAAACGGAAGCGTAGGTATTGCGGTTGGTATGGCTACAAATGTACCGCCTCACAATCTTGGCGAGGTAATTGACGGTACAATTCACTTAATTGATAATCCCGATTGCACTGTTGAGGACTTAATGGTTCATATTAAGGGCCCTGATTTTCCAACTGCCGCAACAATTTACGGTAAAAAGGGAATTATTGACGCTTATACCACAGGTAAGGGCAGAGTAAATGTTCGCTCAAAGGCTACTGTTGAGGAGGACAAGCGTAGAATTATTATTACTGAAATTCCTTATATGGTAAATAAGTCAATGCTTGTTAAATCTATGGCTGACCTTGTTAAGGATAAGAGAATTGAGGGGATTACCGATATTCGTGATGAGTCAGGTAGAGCGGGAATGAGAATTGTAATTGAGTATAAGAAGGACGCAAACGGTCAGATTATACTTAACCAATTATACAAGAATACACAATTACAGGACACTTGCGCAGTTAATATGCTTGCGCTTGTAAACGGTGAGCCAAAGACACTTGGCTTAAAACCGCTTCTTAATCACTACATCAAGTTCCAAGAGGATGTAATTATAAGAAGAACTAAGTTTGAAAAAGCAAAGGCAGAGGCTGAAAGACATATTTACGAGGGATATAAGATTGCTATTGATAATATTGACGAAGTAATTCAAATTATCCGTTCATCTGAAAGCACACCAGTTGCTAAGGAAAACTTAATTGCAAGATTTTTACTTTCTGAGGCACAGGCGCAGGCTATTGTTGAAATGACACTTGGCCGTTTATCAGGTCTTGAAAGACAAAAGATTGAGGATAGAATTGTAAAGCTTAATGAGCTTATAAATGAGCTTAACGAAATCTTAGCTGATGAAAATAAGGTTAAGGAAATCATCAAGAACGAAATGCTTGAGATTAAGAGAAAGTATTCTGATGCAAGAAGAACTGATATAATTGACAGCGAAGAGGAAATTGATATTGAGGACCTTATTGAAAAACACGAATGTGTAATTACACTTACAAATTCGGGCTACATTAAGCGTTTACCTGCTGATACATATGAAAGTCAGCACAGAGGCGGCAAGGGCTTAATCGGTATGGCTACAAAGGATGAGGACTTTATTGAAAAGGTGCTTGTTGCTAACAGCCACGATTATCTCTTAATGTTTACCGATAGCGGTAAGATATTTGTAAGAAAGGCGTATAGAATCCCTGAAGCATCAAGAACCGCAAAGGGCTCTAACATCATAAACCTAATTGAAATTGAAAAGGGTGAAAGAGTAACTGCTATGATTTCAATTAAGGAGTTTGAGGAAGGCACATATCTTACAATGGTTACACAAAACGGTGTAATTAAGCGTACTGATATTAAGGAATACGAATATCAACGCAAGGGCGGTAAGATTGCTATTAATCTTGATGATGGTGACAAGCTTATCTTTGTTGGCCATACAACAGGAGAGGACCACATCCTTATCGGTACAAGAAACGGTTATGCTGCCAGATTCCACGAAAACAAGGTAACAGTTGTCGGTAGAACTGCAAGAGGCGTACGCGGTATTGACCTTCGTACAGGTGATATTGTATGCGGCGCGGTTATTGTTGACAACGATAAGAAGCTGCTTACAATTACTGAAAACGGCTACGGTAAGAAATCGTCGTTTGATGAATTTGAGCCAAGAAACCGCGGTATTATGGGCGTAATTATTCATAATATCAATGATAAGACAGGCACTCTTGCAGGCGTTGCTTGCGTAAGCGACGATGATGATGTAATGATTATTACAAATGAAGGCGTAATTATCAGAACAGATTCCGAGGAAATCCCAACCTACAAGAGAAGCACCACAGGCGTACGCGTAATGAAGCTTAATGACGGTCAGACTGTTGCTAATATGACTCTTGTTAAAAAAGAGGATGAAAACGAGACTGTTAAATCTGAAAATGCTGAAGCAAACGCAGAGGTGAATAATGAGGTAAATGCAGATGCAGAGGTAATAGCTGACGCAAATGCAGATACAAGCATTAACACAGCTACCGAGATAGACGGTGAAAACGCATAATATGAAAAAAGCTATTAAAATATTATCTCTTATACTTATTGCAATTTTTGCAGTAAGTATAATGGGATGCAGCAGTATAAGCGATAATGAGGCCAAGGCTATATTTAACACTCTTGTTAAGGAGTCCTACGAATTAAATGTAATTTATTTTGGAGAGGGCTTAAAGCCAAAGGCGAGTGAGGACGACGGTCTTTATGTGCCTGTAAGCGGCAGTGAAAACTATACAGCAAAGCTACCGCTTGTTGAAAGAACAAGAGAAATTTTCAGCACTGATTATGCATCTGATGTAATAAAGACTGCATTTGAGGGCGAAAGCGGAGCAATTGGCTCAAGCGCAGTATATGCAAGATATATCGAGTACGAGGGATATTTATCTGTAAGACGGGATATTGAGGGCATAGAAATTGCAAAATATGATTATTCCACAACGGAGATTATAAAAAATTCAAATCGCTTCATAATTGCAAAAATCAAAACAACAAACTTAGAAAAAAATGAGTATGTTGAGATTACGCTAATTAATGAGGACGACGGCTGGAGAATTGATAGCGCAACATATTAAAAATAGCTCTGCTATTTTTAATAGCTAAATTTGCGTAAACGCAAGCTAAATTGACTTGAGTCAGCTAAATTCGCTACGCAAGCTAAATTCACCTACGGTGAGCTAAAAAAAGCAAATTTAATTTAGCTTATAAAAATCAAATCACGGGCGGTTTAATATGTTGAGCAGTTAGATGCCAGCAGTCAGCAGTTAGCAAAAATTGATTTTACGGGGATATTAAACATTGTAAGATATGGAACATACCATTTTAAATTTATAAAGTGGAATTATATTGTAGATATTTTACTTAATTATTTAAAAAGTTAAAAGGTCGTAATTATGCGAAAAACAAATTTCGCTAACGGCTATCGGCTGACGGCTGATTGCTGTTTTGACCGAAGGGAGAAACTAAACAATGGCAAAAAAAGCAGAAAAAAAGGAAAAGGTCGTTATAAATAATGCTGAAGATAAAAAGAAAGCCCTTGAAACTGCGTTAGGTCAGATAAGAAAGGATTACGGTCAGGAAGCAATCCGCCGCTTAGGCGATAGCCCTGATTTACAAATCAGCGCTGTTTCAACAGGCTCTCTTACTCTTGACTTAGCTTTAGGTGTAGGCGGACTTCCAAAGGGAAGAATTGTAGAAATATACGGTCCTGAATCATCAGGTAAAACAACGGTTGCATTACATGCAATTGCAGAGGTACAAAAGACAGGCGGAATTGCAGCATTTATTGATGCAGAGCATGCGCTTGACCCTGTATATGCAAAGGCAATAGGCGTAAATACAGATGATTTGGTTATCTCACAGCCTGATAGCGGAGAGCAGGCTCTTGAAATCACAGAAAAGCTTGTAAATTCAGGCGCGGTTGATATTGTTGTTATTGACTCAGTTGCGGCTCTTGTTCCAAGACAGGAAATTGAGGGAAGCATGGGTGACAGCCATATGGGCGTACAGGCAAGACTTATGTCACAGGCATTAAGAAAGCTTTCAGGCTGTATTTCTTCAACAAACTGTATCGTTATTTTCATCAATCAGCTTCGTTCAAAGATTGGTGTAATGTACGGTAATCCCGAAACAACAACAGGCGGTAACGCGCTTAAATATTATGCATCTGTAAGAATTGATATCCGTAAGAGCGAGGTTCTTAAAAACGGAACAGAATCCTACGGTAACCATGTAAAATGTAAGGTTGTTAAAAATAAGGTTGCGCCACCGTTCAGAACAGCTGAATTTGATATTTTATACGGAACAGGCATTTCTAAATCATCTGAAATTATGGAGCTTGCATTAGAGCTTGAAATAATTGACAAAAGTGGCTCTTGGTTCTCATATAACGGAACAAGAGTAGCGCAGGGCAAGGACAATACAAGAAAGTATTTTGAATCAAATCCTGACCTGATGAAGGAATTGGAAAATAAAATTAAGGACAAGATAGCAAGTGGCTCAGTTGTCGGCGGAGATGACGACGATATTGATGCTACCGATTTCAACATCGACGATTTAAATTTGGATTAAGGTACTATTAATGGAAAATAAAATTTATTACACGGTAGAGAGAATTAAAAAGTCCCCTGCGGGCAGAACATATTGTATAAGATCATCAATGGAAACTACCTTTGAAATGCTTGTTTCAGAGGAGCAATACGCGCGCTTTGATATCAAAGAGGGCGACAAAATTGACGATGCTCATTTTCTTAAAATCAGAGAGGAAATGATATTCGATAATGCACGAAGACAGGCATTTTCCATTCTTTCATATGGTGAGAATAATAAAAAAACTCTCATTCAAAAGCTAAGACAAAAGGGCTTCAATTATGAGGTGTGCGAAAATATCGCCCTTTATATGGAGCACAGAGGCTATATAGATGAGAAAAAGCAAATCGGGCTTTTATGTGACACATATCTACACAAAAAGTTCGGTAAGCTGAAAATTAAAAATGAGCTTATAGCTAAGGGATATATGCGTGATGATGTTGACGAATATGTAGCAAAAAATCTTAACAACATTAATTTTGCGGAAAATTGCGCATATATTATTGAAAACAAATATTTGCCGCTGCCTAAGGACTCAGGCGAGCTTGCAAAAATGATGGGTGCGCTTATGAGATACGGCTACACAATCAGCGATATCAAGGAAGCGGTAAGATTGGTTTCATCAAGAGGTGGAAATGAGTAGAATAGGCTTTGTATCTCTTGGATGTCCAAAAAACCTGCTTGACACAGAGGTTATGCTTGGACATATTAATAAGGCAGGCTATGATATCACTCCCGAGCAGGAGGAGGCAGATATTATCGTAATTAATACCTGCGCATTTATTGAGGATGCAAAAAAGGAATCAATTGATAATATTTTAGATATTGCCTGGCTCAAGGAAAACGGTAATTTAAAGGGAATTATCGTCACAGGATGTCTTGCGGAAAGATACCGTGAGGAGATAATGAAGGAATTTACCGAGGTTGACTGTGTGCTTGGTACAGGTAGCGTACATAGCATAGTTAAAGCAATCGAGGAGATTGAAAAGGGAAACAAGTATCAGGAATACGGTGACAAAAATACCGTAGAGCTTGGCGGAGACAGAATTATAACCACAGGCGACGCTTTTGCTTACTTAAAAATCAGCGAGGGCTGTAATAACCGCTGTACATATTGCTCAATTCCAAACATAAGAGGAAAATTCCGTTCCCGTCCAATTGATGATATTATTAAGGAAGCAAAAGAGCTGACTGAAATGGGTATTAAGGAGCTAATTGTAATCGGTCAGGACACTACCGCATACGGTATTGACCTATACGGAAAATACGAATTAGCCACACTCCTACACAGATTAAGCGAGGAAACCGATGTAAAATGGCTCAGAATTTTATATTGCTATCCCGATAAAATCACACCTGAATTAATAAATGAGTTTAAAACAAACGAAAAGCTCATAAAATATATTGATATTCCTATTCAGCATATATCAAGCAGAATTTTAAAGAAAATGAACCGTCGCGGAGACGGTGACCTTGTTCGCAAGGTTATTAAGGAGCTTCGTGAAATTGACAACATTGCTATCCGTTCAACTGCCATAGTTGGCTTCCCGGGTGAAACTGAGGAGGAGTTTAATGAGCTTTGTGAGTTTATTAATGAAGCAAAATTTGACCGCTTTGGCGCATTCCCTTATTCAAGGGAGGAGGATACCCCGGCATATAATTTTGAAAATCAGATTGATGACCAGATAAAGCAGGACAGATATGACATACTAATGAGAGAGCAGTTTTATATATCCGAAAATCAAGCAAAAAATGAGCTTGGCAAGGTTTACTCAGTAATTTATGAGGGCTACGATCCTATTTTAGGAAAGCATAGAGGCAGAAATTACAAGAATGCTCCCGACATTGACGGAATGATATTCTTTGATATTAACAAAAAGCACGAAATCGGTGATTTTATAAATGTTAAAATTACAGAATATGATGAAGAATTTTATGATTTAATAGGAAAAGAGGTTTGATTATGAAGCTTAACATTCCAAATCAATTAACACTTTTAAGAATGCTTTTAATTCCTGTATTTGTTGCTTGCTATATTTATATTGAAAATCCGCTTACAGCGGGAATTGTGGCTGCAATATTATTTGCTGTTGCTTCTCTTACAGATATGCTTGACGGTAAGATTGCAAGAAAATATAATTTAGTAACCAATTTCGGTAAGGTTATGGATCCCCTTGCTGATAAGGCTCTTGTATTCGCAGCATTTTTATTACTTTCAGCGAAGGTTGAAAATCTTGACGGCATTATGATTTGGGCAACGGTTATAGTATTTATCCGTGAGCTTGGCGTTACATCAATCCGTTTAGCATGCGCAAAAAGTGAGGTTTCACTTGCCGCAAACTTCTTTGGTAAAGCAAAAACAGTAACTCAAATGGCTTGCATTTTAGTAGTATTAATCGAAAATGCTTTAATTGTATCAGGTACAATTGATTTAGGCGCATTTAACTATGTTGCATCATTTGTGCTTATAATCGCAATGTCATTTATGACCGTTGCATCGGGAATAAACTATGTTAAGGTTTATATGCCTTATCTAAATTCAAATAATTAATTTAAATTAAATAAATCAAAAAGAAGTGAACCAAAATTCACTTCTTTTTGTTTATGCGTTAAATTAAGATTGAATAATTGTTTTATATTTTAATAAAATATCGTTTTTATATTTATCAACTGTACTGTCAAGACCGTTATTTAGGTAGAAATGATAAATTGGTGAAACAGTATTCAGATACGGAGTGTCACCAAGCAGTACGGATAATTTATTCATAGACGATGAAATTAAATCTCTTTTGCTTTGGGTGTCGGTTTTTAAAATTATACAGCCAAGAAGTCTATAAAGATTATCACGCATAAGAGAGTTATACTCGTAATCTATGCTCTCAGGCTTAGAATTAAGCTCGGGCAAAATTCTTGATAGATAGAATATATCGGCGCTTACATTTTCTATGTCGCTTTGAGTATAATGCGCCTCGGTTTTAAATTCGGTGGGGAATGTGTCGATAATTAACCGCTTTGCAAGCTTAATTGACGCATTATAGCCTAAATCCAATGCTATCGCCCCTAAAAGCATATCAAGCGTTTGCTTTAAATATATCTCATTGTCGCCTAAATTATTGATTGATTTAAAGTCAAGTGTTGTCGAAAAATAGTCGTAAATGTATTTATTATTCACATTTGAAGCGGAAATATATGCTTTTTCAAGACTAATGATTTTGGCTATTTTTATTTTTGCTTCTTTATCTGTATAGCTATTAAATCTAAATTGAACGGTTTTTGCGTTTTCCGTATAATCATCATAATAAGGATTATAAAAAATCATTTCTGCTACCGCAAAATCGTAAATAGCGCTACCGAAAAGCTCAAGCATTGGAAATAAATCAGCCTCGATTTTTGTGGCGCTTTTTCCGTCTATAATTGAAGCAACATAATATTCGCTATATGAAATTTCGGTGTCCTTTTCACTTAAAATTCTTTTAAGCATATTAAAGCCATTTTGTCTTGATTTTATATCAAGCTGAACAGCTGATTCAATTTCAAGCTCGCGGTTAAGATAATGAAAAAGCGGATAAAAGCAGGTGTATAATTTCTTATTTAAGCTAAATTGCGCAGCCTTGCTTTTTAAATAATATGCTTTCAGATAGGCTCTTTTCCATATAGCATCATATGTAAAAAAGTCGGGGAGTAAAATGGATAGCGCTTGCTTTTCCTCGTTTCTGATTATATATCCAAGTGAGCAAAAGTCCAAAATATCAAAAACAGTGGGGAATGTGTCTGTTTTTTCGCTTTTTATTAGCTTTTCTGTTATTAAATCCTTATTATTTGGATAAATACAGTCATATAAAAAGCTTTCAAAAATCCTTTTGCCCTCGCTGATTTTTGCGCTTTCGCTTTCAATTTCAAAAAATGGATAGCAAATTTCGTAGCTTGTGCCATTAAAAATAGCAAAATCCTTGAATTTTTTCTTGAAAATATCAATTTTTGAAAAGCCGATTGAGAGATTATTTTTAATAAGCCTTGATACGCTTTCGTCATTTTTAAGCTCATTAAAAATATAGTCTATTATTTTTTGCGCTTGAATTTCATCATTATTTTTAGCTACATTATTTAAAAATGCGACAACGGAAAAATCCTTGCTTTTCCAAAAATCCTTATTATTAAGTAATGCAAGCTGCAAAATGTCATTTACACTATTACCAAAATATTCGGAATAAATATAGTCTGTGCTATTTGATGCGGTATTAAAATCGTAGCTATATGTGTCGATAATATAGCTATTTAACTCTATATTAAGCTTGCTTTTCTCTTTTAAATTTAAGTAGCATGCATCGTTAATGCTTGGTACAATTTGATTGATTACGCTTTTAAGTGGCGCGTACTTACTATCAATTTGATTGTTCTTAATAACCGAATAATAGTAGCTTATATCGTCCTTTAAAAGCGGATAAATATGAGCGCAGTCCATTTGAACAGGCTTACCGTTTGGTAGCTTTAAATGTCCCCAGGCGTGGTTAAAGCATTTAATTAATTCTGATAAAATATCGCTACAATATTCGCCATTTTCAAACACCTCACAGGCTTTTTTGTAGCTTTTTTCGCCCAAGGCATCAAGTGCAAAATCACATCTAAAAAGTAGGCTTTTTAATAGTGAAATTTTTATTGCATTTAAAATATCACTGTCGGTGTAATCGTAGCCGTGCTTATATAATGCATCAAATACAAACATGGAAAGACTTTCCTTGCCGTTTTTTAAAGTCGGTAGCTTTTCCAAAAATGCGCTTTTTTCTTCATTTGTAACAGGAAAAAAGGGCGACCAAGCAAGACCGCTTTTATCTATTTGACTTGACATATTTACACCTCCTTAATGATTTTGCATAATTAGTGTATCATTTATTTTGATTTTTGTCAATTAAAATGCAAAAATACGGCTAATAATTATGCGAACTATTTACATATAAAGTAATTAATTGACAATAAAATAAAGCTATGTTATAATAATTTTAATAAAAATGAGAAAAATATATTTTTGTATTTTTTGTATTCTCTTATATTATTTTTAAAAATTTTAGGCGATTTTGGAAAAAAATAGATTTATGATATTTTAAGTATGGTAAGCTATTGCTAACCAAATAGGTTGCTACATTTTTAATACGGTAAAATAATAAAAGGAGAGCAAAAAATGGAATTTAAAAAAACAGTAGAAAAAAATTACAACGATGAATGTACCTCAAAAGTTAATGCGAACTATATTGGCAATAATCCACCGCTTGCGTCACTGTTTTTAGGTCCACATGCTGAAAATGCTGAATATTGGACAAAATCAATTTCCACAATTTTTAATGATTATGTTTATTGGAGAAAAAATTATTATTCCAAGGACGGAAACATAATGACTCCTGAGGACTATAAAAAAGGAAACGATTTTTATACTGAGTTTTCTATGCATTTAGAGTCTATGCTTAATGATTTAAAGCAAAGCTTTCCATTTCATTCACCGAGATATATGGGACATATGCTCTCAGAACAATCATTACCTGCAGTAATGGGATATTTGGCAACTATGCTATATAATCCAAATAATGTTACTGAGGAAGCGGCTCCTGTTACGGTAGAAAAGGAATTGGATTTTGGTAAGCGAATTTGCCAAATGATAGGCTATAATTCTATGGGATGGTCACATCTTACATCGGGAGGAAGCGCGGCAAACTTAGAGGCACTTTGGGCAGCAAGACAGTCACAGCTTTTTCCATTAGTATTAAGAGATATTTGCCAAAAAAACGGATATTACGATTTTTCTATAAAGCTTCCAAATTACAGTGAAACTAAGGAGCTAACTCCTCTTTGCTCCTGTAGCGACAGACAGCTATTACATCTTCATCCGTCAGAAAGCTTATTTATGCTTAAAAATCTTTCTGATTATTTATATAAGAATAAGCGAATCAGCCATTCTGAAATTAAAAAGCTTATTGTAAGGGAATCATCAAAAAGTGAATATAATATTCGTACAATGGGATATGCGAATGTTATGTCAAAATTAAAATTAAAGCCTGTTATTTTCGTATCGCAAAGCGCACATTACTCCATTAAGAAAACAGTAAACATTTTAGGATACGGTGAAGCGTCCATAAGACCTATTCCTACAACTTATAAGTTCCGCATTGATATAAACGCTCTTGATAAAATGCTTAGAGAAATAAAGGATGATGAATATATAGCAGCAGTAATAGCAGTATTCGGCACTACTGAGGAAGGCGCAATCGATCCTGTTCATAGAGTAAAATGGTTAAGAGATTCATTATCAAAAGAAAAAAATATGTCGTTTTGGCTTCATATTGATGCTGCTTGGGGCGGATATTTTGCTGTTATGAAAAATGAACAGTTACAAGCGCCTCAAAAAAGAGTAAGCAACGATGAAAAAAGCTTTTTTGAAATGGTTGAGCAGTACATTAAAAAAATAGATGTCAGCGAAACATATGAAATTAGCTATGAGGCAGATTTCCCTAACTATAAAGAAATTTATAAAAAGCCTAAAAAATTAGTTGCATGGAATGACAGAGAGGTATTTGCATCAATGTTTGCATTATGTGATGCAGACTCAATCACAGTAGATCCTCACAAAATGGGCTATGTTCCTTATCCTGCTGGCTTAATTGCTTTTAAAAATAAACGAATTGTTTATTTACTCAAGGAGCATGCATCATATATTGGCACTGACAGCAGTAGCTTTAATACAGAGGATTCAAATGACTTTGATATAAATTTCTATATGAAAAACGACTCATTTAATATTTCTCAAATAGGAGCATATACTCTTGAGGGCTCAAGGCCCGGTGCGGCGGCTATGGCATGCTGGTTTGCATCTGAAATTATTCCGTTAGATATAAAAAATCACGGCAAAATCATTCGCACTACTGTTCTTAACGCAAAGCGATTTGCTCAATATTTACAACAACATTCAAGCTGTACCTTTAGATATATTGACGAAAAGCTTCAAAGACAAAGCAGAAGCATAGATGCTTGCAAAATTCCTTTTAAAATTGAATTGCTTTACAATAATATTGACACAAATCTTGTTTGCTTCTTTGTTCGTCCATGTAAGTGGACAGGTAATAATAGCGAAGAGGGTAGCCGTTGGAAGATGAAACCCGATGATACTTGGACATTAGAGGAAATTAATGAAATAAACAGACAAATTCACGAAAGACTTACAATATCACCAAGCAGAGTGGAAGACCAAAGAAGAATTAGCATAAATCAAAAGTTTTATGTTGCCGGAACTCGGCTTGATGAAAATAAGTATTCTGCCGAATCAATGAAAGCTACAATGGATAATTTTGGATTTAGTATTGATGAATACAAAAATAACGGTATATATGTAATGCGTTCAACCATAATGAATCCGTGGTACTATAAATCTACACAGGTTAAGCAGCATACTGACTATTTTATGCAATTTTTAGAGGAGCTTCATTATACAGCAAGGAGAGTTATTGATGCAAGTCTTGATGAGCATATATCAAAAATGTATCCAGGTGTAAAGTCCTCTAAAAGCAAAAAAACCGCTAAAAAATAAAAAAGGAAGGTGATCCTTATGTCAAAATGCTTTGACACTGCAATGAATATTATAAAAAAATCATACACAAATCTTTACGAAAGCGATCCGCATATTATTTCAGTATTTGTTGTGGGCTCTATGGCATCTAAGCAATATACAGAAAGAAAATACAATGACTACGATATAAGATGCGTTGTTGATGTGTTTACTCCCGAGACATTTAATAATGTAATGAATGCCATAGATGAATGCATAAAGGAAATAGAAAAGGATCCTTTAATAGGAATTGCGTTTAGTGAT
>JAFQAM010000353.1 GCA_017416885.1 Clostridia bacterium
TAATTAAGGCGCACGGCAGCTCAAATGCTTTGGATATAAAAAACGCTTTAATGCAAGCAATAGAATATGCTGAAACAGGAATAATTCAAAAGGTTATTGAATCATTATAATCAGTTTAAAGGAGGATGAGAATATGTATCCATTATCTATAGACACTTTAGAAAAAGCCTTAATGCATAGCTTTAAGGATAAGAATATATTAATAACTGCATTGACTCATTCTTCATATGCTAATGAAAATAAAATGAGCGGAAAAGTGTGCCTGTGTAACGAGCGTCTGGAATTTTTGGGAGACAGTGTTTTATCTTTGGTTGTTAGTGAATATATCTATGATAAGTTTGCTGACAGACCTGAAGGAGAACTCACTAAAATCAGAGCGCAGGTTGTATGCACTCGTTCGCTTTCTAAGCTTGCCAAAAAGATTTCCTTAGGCGATTATCTTTATTTGGGTAAAGGCGAGTCAGCAAACGGTAGAAATAAAGATACTATATTAGAAAATGCATTTGAAGCTATTGTTGCAGCTGTTTATCTTGATGCCGGACATTCAAAGGAAGCTGTAGCTAAGTTTCTTATTCCATTAATCGCTAACGAAATCGACGAGGCTTCAATTGATCATATGGCATATGACTATAAAACCTCATTACAACAATTTGTTCAAGCGAATGGTAAGGATAAAATTCAATATATTTTAGTAAATGAATATGGCCCCGACCATCAGAAAACCTTTGAAATTGAAGTAAGATTGAACTCGAATGTGGTTGGCAAGGGAACAGGAAAGACAAAACGAGAGGCTGAACAATTTGCGGCTAAAGAAGCTCTTGATTTATTTGGAGTAAAATGAGACACATTAATATACCGATTTTTATTCCGCATTTAGGATGTCCGAATCAATGTATTTTTTGTAATCAAAGATATATTTCCGGAAATGAAAAATTTGATGAAAGCAGTGTTAGAAGAGAAATCGATACGGTTCTATCAACTGTGTCAGGTGAAGATTTTTGCGAAATTGCTTTTTTTGGCGGATCATTTACAGGAATTGATAGAGAATTAATGGTACGATTGCTTGATTTAGCCCAAGAATATGTAGATGAGGGCTTAGTAAAAGGCATAAGAATGTCGACAAGACCTGATTATATTTCCGAAGAAATAATTGATATTTTAAAAAAATATTCTGTTACTTATGTTGAATTAGGCATTCAATCTATGAATGATAATATTTTAACATATCTAAAGCGCGGTCATACTGTTAAGGATACAGAAAAAGCCGTGGCTTTATTGAAGCGGGCTGATATCTTATTTGTTGGACAGATGATGATTGGCTTGCCAAATGCTACATCAGAGGATGAAATTTACTGCGCTGAAAGAATATGCGAGCTTGGAGCATCAGCGGTTAGAATATATCCTACTTTGGTTTTTAAGATGACTGAGCTTGAAGAAATCACGCTACGCAATGAGTATAATCCATTGTCATGTGATGAGGCTATCGAGAGAAGCGCAAGAGTTTTAAGGGTTTTTATTAATAGCGATATTCCGTGTATAAGAATCGGCTTAAGTGATAGCGAGAATTTACATTCAAATGATACTTTTGTAGCCGGACCTAATGAGCCCTCAATTGGCGAAATGGTTAAGAGCAGATTGTTTTATAATATTATTTGCGATAAAGTCTCTGATTTCTCCGGTGAAAGCATTGTAATTGAATGCGCCAAAGGAAAAACATCACAGATTATTGGCAATAAAAGAAAAAATTTAATTGAAATTAAAAACAAGTTTAATTTAAGAGATGTTAAGGTTATAGAAAA
Source organism: Clostridia bacterium (assembly GCA_017416885.1). Classification (GTDB taxonomy): domain Bacteria; phylum Bacillota; class Clostridia; order Oscillospirales; family CAG-272; genus RGIG2000. The sequence goes on from JAFQAM010000353.1 coordinate 1,800, forward strand.
TAAAAATTTAAATCAATATGACATAAAAATTTTAAAAAAGGAGGAAGCGGTATGCGTTTAAAATCATTGGAATTACAGGGCTTTAAATCATTCCCTGATAAAACAACTCTATATTTTGATGATGGCGCTACGGTTATAGTTGGCCCTAACGGAAGTGGAAAATCTAACATTACTGACGCAATGAGATGGGTTCTTGGTGAGCTTTCTTCAAAAAATATTCGTGGTTCAAGAATGGAGGATGTAATATTTATCGGTACTGAGGTCAGAAAGCCAATGAGCTATGCGGAGGTATCTGTTACATTTGATAATTCATCTGAGGAAGGCAGGCTTAACAGTCCATATGATACAATTACGGTTACAAGAAGATACTATAGAGCCGGTGAAAGCGAATATTTAATTAACAGAAATCCTGTAAGACTTCGTGACATTTATGAGCTGTTTATGAATACCGGCGTAGGTCGTGAGGGATATTCAATCATCGGACAAGGCAGAATTGCTGAAATTATATCTAAAAAGAGTGAGGACAGACGAAACATCTTTGAAGAAGCGGCCGGAATTGCTAAATACAGATATAAAAAGGAAGAGGCTGAAAGAAAGCTAAAGCAAACTCAGGATAATATGGATAGAGTTCTTGACATATTTACCGAGCTTGAAAACCGAGTTGGTCCTCTTGAAAAGGAAGCAGAAAAAGCAAAGAAATTTGCCGAGTTATATGAGAAGAAAAAGGTAGCAGATGTATCCTTGTGGATTTACGATTCACAAAAAATGAGAAAGGATATTGAAACCCTTAAAAATGACTATAAGCTTTCTACTCACGAGCTTGAAATGATAGAAGAGGCTTTACGCCAGATTGAATCTCAAGAAACTGAGTTATACGAAAAATCTCAAGAAAACGAGCGTGAGGACAGACGAGTATATGCTGAAATAACAAGCTGTCATAAAACAATTGGCGACTTAAACAGCGAGCTTAAGGTTATGGAAAATAATGTTGAGCATGCTAAGATTTCAACAGGCGAGCAAATTGAGGAATTAGAAAAAATTCAAGCAAAAAAAGAGGTTTGTTTAGCTGATATCAAAGACAAGGAAGCTAATTATGATGCTGTTAATTGCTTGCTTGAAAAAGCAAACGCTGAGGTTGAAAATTTAAAAATTAAATTAGCCGAGGCTGAAAAAAGCAAAAATGATGCTCAAAAGGAGCTTGATGACTTATTTAATAAGCAAAAAGAGCTTGAAAATCAGAAAAACGAAACAAAGCTAAGGCTTTCAGTACTTGAAAATTCTCAATCTACAGGTGATGAAAGAATTGCTGAAATCAATAGTGATATTGAAAAATACCGTGTTGTTCTTGATGAATTAACGGAAAAATCAGAGCAGATTGCTAAAACAATGGCTCAGTACGAGGAAGCTATTAATTCATTGCAAGAGGTTTTGGATAAAACGAACAAAGAATTTGATGAAAAAACAGAAAAATATGACCAATTAAAAGAGGAAATGAACATCCTTAAGTCCAAGCAGCTTGCGTTAAGAGAAAGAATTAATGCTTTAACTGCTATGGAAGAGCTTTTTGAGGGATATTCCAAAAGTGTTGGCTTTATTATGAACTCCTATAAAAACGGAGAAATAAACGGGGCAAAAAAGGTATATGGACCAATTTCAACCTTGATTTCTGTTTCGGATGAATATATTACAGCAATTGAAACTGCATTAGGCGCAGGCTTACAGCATATTGTGGTTGATAATGAGGTGACTGCTAAAGCGTGCATAAAGGCATTAAAGGAAAATAATGCAGGTCGCGCAACATTTTATCCTGTAAGCTCTGTAAATCCTCAAATAGCGACTGTAGAAATGCAGAATGCGAAAAAATTCAAGGGCTATATAGGTGTAGCAGATTCTTTAATTAGCTTTGATAAGGAATTTAGTGATGTATTTTCATCCTTGCTTGGCAGAACTTTGGTTTTTGATAATATTGACAACGCTACAAATATGGCTAAGGAACAAAAATTCAAGGTAAGAGTTGTAACCTTAGACGGTCAAATTATCAATGCGGGCGGTTCTTTTACTGGTGGTTCAGTAAAGCGTGATAATAATATGCTTTCAAGGACCTCTGATATTAAGCGTATGGAAGAGGAAGAGAAGGAGATTATTGCCCGTATCGACGCGGTTAAGCACGAGGGACAGAAGCTTGGCGAAAGACTTCGTGAGCTTTCCACCAAGCGCGGAACAGATAAGCAACAATTTGATCTATATGACACCTTACATAGAGCTGAAAAAACTGAATATGATTCTGTAATTGCTCAAATTAATGTTAATAAGAATTTAATTGAGGGATTTGAGTCTGATACTAAGCGTTTGGCGGATGAGGACGAAAAGAACAAGAACGAGGTTATTTCTTTAAACGAGAAATATAAAGCTCTTGAGACTGAAATTGAAGATATTGGCACTCAAAGAATTGATGTTGATGTTAAAAAAGGCGAATTTGAGGAAATTGCGGAAAAGATCGAAGGCGAAATTAATCAGAGTCTTATTAAAATCGCTGAAATTAAGAAGGATGTTGAGATATCAATAGCCGGTATTGCTGATGCTAATGCTCGTCTTAAGGAGATTAACGACGAAATTGAAGAGAAAAAGTCAAAAATGGAGCAATTTAACAAAGAGGTTAGTAGCTCCGCTGAAAAGACTGCTAAAAACAGAGAGCTTTATGACGAGGCTCAGGAAAGACTGGCTAAGTTAAATGACGAGAGAAACAAGCTAACTGAAATTCGTGAAAAAATTGATTTAAAGAAAAACGAGCTAAGTAAGAAGAGCAAGGAAATTTCTGCAAACAAGGAAACTGTTGTTCGTTCTCATACGATGAGTGAAAGTAAACTCGAACAATTTAATATTGACTATGAAAAAATGGTCACAAAGCTTCACGATGATTACAATCTGACTTATTCAACCGCGGTTGAGCTTAATTACCCTACCGTTGATGTAACAAACAGAAAGGAAATTGCTCAGATTGCCGTTGAATGCAAAAACAAGCTAAGATACTTAGGCGCAGTTAATCCTAATGCCGTTGAAGAGTATAAAGAGGTTAAGGAACGATACGATTACTTAAATTCTCAAATTTCAGACTTAAACAATGCCCGAGAGGACTTACTGAAAATCATTGGCGATCTTGAAACTGAAATGAAGAAGAACTTTATTGATGCTTTTAATGCTATAAATGAAAACTTTAATTCAGTATTTAAAGAGCTATTCGGCGGTGGACATGCTGAATTGTCTTTAACTGATCCAAATGAAGTATTAACTTGTGGAATAGAAATCAAGGCAGCACCTCCAGGTAAGGTAATTAAGAGCTTAATGCTCCTTTCCGGTGGCGAGCAAGCGTTTGTTGCTATTGCATTATTATTCGCTATTTTGAAGGTTAATCCAACACCGTTCTGTGTATTTGATGAAATTGAAGCGGCTCTTGATGATGTCAATGTAACAAGATTTGGCCAGTACATCAAGCGTTATTCAAAGCAAACACAGTTTATCATTATTACTCACCGTAGAGGTACAATGGAAATTGCCGATAGACTTTATGGCGTAACTATGCCACAAAAGGGCATTTCTAAGGTGCTTACTATGGATATTAATGATGTAGGTAAGGATAAAATTTTATCAGGTAATCCACCAAAGCAGGATTAATAGGAGATAATATGTCATTTTTTGAAAAACTTAAAAGAGGCTTACAAAAAACTAAAAATGCAATTTTTAAGCCATTTGCAGACCTTTTTAAGAGCCTAAGAAAGGTTGACGAGGATCTTATGGAGGAGCTTGAGGAAATCTTGGTTTGCGCCGATGTTGGAGCTTATACAACCGAGATGATTCTTGATAGACTCCGTGAGGAGATTAAGGAAAATAAAATCAAGGATAGCGATGATGTTAAGGTGGCGCTTAAAGACATTATGCTTGAAATGATTGGTGAGGGCGGAGAAATTCCATTCAATGATGAAATGACTGTAATTCTTATCATTGGTGTTAACGGTGTTGGCAAAACAACGACCATTGGAAAAATCGCTTCATCTTTAAAAAGAAATAAGAAAAAGGTTGTTGTTGCGGCTGCTGATACATTCAGAGCCGCAGCAATAGACCAACTAAATGTCTGGACCGATAGAGCAGGAGTTGATTTAATCAAGCACACTGAGGGCTCAGATCCTGCGGCTGTGGTTTTTGATGCAATTAATGCAGCTAAAAAGAGAAATGCAGACGCGCTTATTATTGATACCGCAGGACGATTACACAATAAGAAAAATCTTATGAATGAGCTTGCGAAAATCGATAGAGTAATAACAAGAGAGCTACCGAATGCCAATAGAGAAACACTTTTAGTTCTTGATTCGACAACCGGTCAAAATGCTGTTAATCAAGCGAAGGAATTTAAAAATGCTGCTAATATCACAGGCTTAGTTCTTACAAAGCTTGACGGAACAGCTAAGGGCGGAATTGTGTTCTCAATTAAGAATGAGTTAAACATTCCTGTTAAGTATATCGGTGTCGGTGAACAAATTGACGATATGGAGAAATTTGACGCAAACGATTTTATAAATGCGTTATTTGAATAATTATGATAAAATTAGTATTAGCTTCAAGAAACAAAAAGAAAATTGAAGAGTTAAGAAAGCTATTAAGTAGTGAGCTTAATAAGGATGTATCGGTATTATCCCTTGATGATATTGGCTACCACAACGATATTGAGGAGCACGGTACTACATTTGAGGAAAATGCTATTACTAAGGCTTCAGTGCCAGCTAAGCTCGGTTATATTGGTATCGCTGATGATTCAGGCTTATGCGTTGATGCATTAAAAGGTGCTCCCGGCGTATATTCTGCTCGATATTCCGGTGGCGATGACGAGGACAACAATGATCTTCTTTTAAAAGAATTAGACGGAAAAGACAATAGAAATGCAAAGTATGTTTGCACAATGGCCTGTGTTTTCCCTGACCATCAAAAGGATTTTGTAGTTAGAGGAGAGTGCTACGGAAAAATTTTAACCGAGCGCCACGGTGACGGGGGCTTCGGCTATGATCCGCTATTCTACTACGAGCCTTTCGGCAAAACCTTTGCTGAGGTTGAGCTTTCCAAGAAAAACGAGGTTAGCCATAGAGCGGTGGCTATTAAGCAATTCGTTAAGAAATTAAAGCAGGTGCTAAATGACAAGTAAACAAAGATCGTATTTAAAAGGACTTGCAATGAAGCTTGATACCATATTTCAAATCGGCAAATCCGGTGTTACAGATGAAATATGCATTCAATTATTAAATGCTTTAAATGCAAGAGAGCTAATTAAAATCAAAATTTTAGAAACCTGTCCTACAAGCGTTAAGGAAACAGCAGATTTGATAGCCAAAGGAACTGGCGCTGATGTTGTACAAACTATCGGCTTAAAAATTGTGCTTTTTAGAGTTTCTGATTTTGAAAAGAACAGAACAATTAATATTGATAAAATAAGATGAGAGTAGGAATTTTTGGCGGTACATTTAATCCACCGCATTTAGGTCATATGAATATGTGTAAGCTTTTTCTTGATGAATTAAGCTTGGATAAATTATTTGTAATTCCTGCAAGCGTTCCACCTCACAAGCAAATTAAATCTAAAACTACTACAGAGCAAAGAATAGAAATGTCTCGACTTGCTTTTTCTTCAATATCCTCAAAAATATGTGTTTCTGATATGGAAGCTATGCGCAATGGAAAAAGCTATACCGCTGACACGATTAAGGAGCTTAAATCACAGGGATATGATGATTTATACTTTTTATGCGGTACGGATATGCTTCTAACTCTTGATATGTGGTATAAGCCTGAGTATATTTTTGCAAACGCAACAATAGTTTATATGCGCCGTGAAAGTGAAGAGGAAAATAATCAGTTAATCAAAGATAAGGTTGCTGATTATGAAAATAGATTTAATGCAAAAATCATCAATATAAAAGCGAAGCCTATTGAGTTATCGTCAAGCATGGTAAGGGATGCAATTAAAAACAGTAATTATGATGCAAATATGGTTTGCTCTGAGGTTTTAGAGTATATTAAAATAAATAATCTTTATAGAGATGAATAAAATGTACAGTAATTTTATTGAAAACATTAAAGAAGTAGTTAAATGCTATGTTAGCGAAAAACGGTTTTCTCATACTTTAGGTGTTGAAAAGGAAGCATACAGCTTAGGGCTGATTTTTATGCCAGAAAAGGCTGAAAAATTGCAGCTTACAGGTGTGCTTCATGATATAACTAAGGATTTTAAGACAGAAAAACAGCTCGAATTATGCAAAGAGTATGGGATTAATGTCGATTTAGATAATTTAGTGCCTAAGCTTCTGCATTCCAAAACCGGATGTGAATTTGCTTATCGCATCTTTGGCGAGAAAGTTGTTGACAAAGAGGTATATAATGGCATACTTTATCATACAACGGGCAGAGAGAATATGACATTATTTGAGGCGCTTATATATCTGGCGGATTATATCGAGGAAACACGAACATTTGAGGATTGCATTAAATTAAGAAAATATTTTTACGATAGCATAAAAGAAGCATATAGTTACGAAGAAAAAATAGAGGCTTTAAGAAAAACAATGGTTCTTTCCTTTGATTTGACTATCAAAAATTTAATTGATGAAGGAAAGAGAATAGATAAAGATACAATTAATGCAAGAAATTACTTCGTTTCTTGTAAAAATGTATTTAAAAACTAATAGGAGATAAAAATGGAAGCAGTTTATAATGTAAAAGAAGGCGAATTATTAAACGCTGATTCCTTAAAAATTTCAGAAGCATCGGTTAAGGTACTTGATATAAAAAAAGCAAGTGATATTAAGCTACTTAAAATCGGCGAAAAGACAACAATTGCGGATTATTTTGTAATATGCGCAGGTAATTCCACTACACAAATAAAAACACTTGCTGATGAGGTTGAGTATCAGCTTAGCAACGGCGGAGTAGAGCATGTTAAGCTTCAGGGCACGGACTCTGATGAATGGAAGGTAATTGACTGCCTTGATGTTATCATTCATATTTTCTCTAATGAGGCAAGAAACTTTTATAAATTAGAAAAGCTTTGGGCAGATGCCGAAGAAATAGATATCAGCGGTTTATTAACCGAATAATAAGGAGCAAGGACAATGAAGTACGAATTTAGCGCCATTGATAAAAAATGGCAAGACAAATGGGATGAAAAGAAGGCTTTTAAGGTGTCTGAGGACTATTCTAAGCCAAAATATTATACTCTTATAGAGTTCCCATATCCATCAGGTCAAGGCTTACATATAGGCCATCCAAGACCGTATACAGCTATGGATATAGTTTCCCGTAAAAAGAGAATGGAAGGATATAATGTTCTTTTTCCAATGGGATGGGATGCTTTCGGCTTACCAACTGAAAACTATGCCATTAAAAACCATATCCATCCAAGCATTGTAACTGAAAAGAACATTGCACACTTTAAAGAGCAATTAAAATCAATCGGTTATAGCTTTGACTGGGATAGAGAAATCAATACTACTGATCCAAAGTATGTAAAATGGACACAGTGGATATTCCTTCA
>JAFQAM010000354.1 GCA_017416885.1 Clostridia bacterium
AATGTTTTACCTGTACCCGGAGGGCCTACTAAAAGCACGCCTCTTGGGATTTTTGCGCCTAACTGTGTAAATCTTAAAGGATTGCGTAGGTATTCTACAACCTCCTTTAATTCTTCCTTTTCCTCATCTGCTCCCGCCACATCGTCAAAGGTAACATTTTTTACAGTAGCCTGAACAGCCTTGGATTTACCGAAGCCTCCCATTTTGCCGCCGCCCTGACTTTTTAACAAGAAGAACATAGCAACTATTGCAAGGATAACAACAATAATTGTAGGAAGATATTGCATAAATGCAGATTGCTGCTTTAATGCCTTTGTGCTTGTTTTGAATGTGCTATCTACGCCTTGCGCGTCTAATTCAGCGCGGATAGAATAAAGCAAGCTGTTTGTAACACCTATGTTGGTACCGAAAAATTCGATATATTCCTCATAGGTAAGCTCAACGGTTTTGATTTTTTCAGCTAAGCCCTGGTTATTTCTGTTGTTGCCGTCAAAATAGTTATCCCAATCCTCTTTGGATTCAAAGATTGTCACGGTGTATTTATTGATGTTTCTGATATAGCCGTAAACTCTTCTAACCTTTTCAGGTACATCGTTTTCGTCAATTACGCCGTCGCCGTTACTGTCAACAGGAACCTCGATAACCTCTTGGAACTTGGCAACCATATCGTCATAGGTTAACACCTCATCCTTTGGCTTCTGATTGAACATAACAAAAATGAGAGCCACTATGATTGCAAGCAAGCCAAAATAAAAGATGTAGGTTTTTAAATTACTTTTTTTCATTCGTCAGATAAGACCTCCTATCTATGATGTATTTTATGCGTTTGTATTTTCTATTATTTTAAAAATTTTAATTACTGTTTCAGCGTTTTTAGATTTAGCTCCGTCTCTTACTGCAATTGTAGGTATATAAAGTATTCCCTTTTCGTCGCAGATTAGCGGAATTTTATCTCTGTGGTGTGACGGAATATGCTTGTCGCAGAAAATGGTTTTCAGCTTTTTTGTCATTTTGCCTTGAATCATTTTGTCGCCGTCCTTCTTGTTTCTGACAGTCAACTTTCCCTCTGATTTCAGCTTAACTGCGTCAACAAGCTCATATTTGCTTGTATCGGGAATTAAATCGCTGTTTAGCGAAATTGCGGTTTTTGCTTGCTCGATATAATTAAGTCCCTCTTTAAGAGCCATATTATATTTTGCCTTTGCAAGATTTTCTGTTTCAACAAATTTTACATAGCCTCTTTCCTTTTTGAAGGATAGCTTGTTTGGAAGGTTTACATACTGTCCTACCTTACCGTGCTTTGCTAAGCGAAGGCAGGCATCAATTGCCTTTCTGTCAAGCGCCTCCTTGGAAAGATACATAAGAAGTCTTGATGCAACAGGTCTTTCCTGGCTTACAAGAAGCTCTGTATTAATTCGCGTTTTTATTCTGTTTTCCTCAATTATTTTGTCACAGACTGACTGAATATATTTATCGTCATCGCGAAGCAGCTCGCCCATTCTTAAACAGGAATCAATAAAGGATGGATTGATTTTTTCAAGCATTGGGATAATTTCGTGTCTTATATAGTTTCTTGTATAGTCAGTATCCATATTGGTGGAATCATTAACATAGCTAATGGAGTTTTGCTTGCAATATTCAAGAATTTCCTCCTTAGAGCAGAATATTAACGGTCTTACGATATTGTTAATTACAGGCTTTATTCCTGCAATTCCCCTTGAGCCGCTTCCTCTTGATAAATTAAAAATTACTGTTTCTGCATTATCGTTTGCATTATGTGCAGTTACAATACATTTATAATCGCCGTTTTGAGAAATAATTTTATTAAATATTCTGTATCTTTCCTCTCTTGCAGTTTCCTCAAGTCCTTGCTTTCTTTCCTCTGCTAAAAGTGGAATATCTACACGGAAGGATAAAAACTTAACTCCGTATTTTTTGCACATATTCTTGCAAAAAAATTCATCTCTTAACGCTTCCTCGCCTCTTATCATATGGTTGATATGAACGGCTAAAAGCTTTTTTGTTTTTTTTGATAGATAATGTAAAATTGCACTTGAATCGGCCCCGCCGGAAAAACCTATTATTGCGCCATCAAAAATATCGTTCATTTCGTATTGCTTTATGGCTTTTTCAATCTTATTTTCCACAACAAATAATCCTCAAACTGTTAAATTTTATAATACCAAAAAATCGCTTTTTATATAATACAATAAAAATATATATTTTGCAAGAGAAAAAAAGAAAAAACCGCAATTTTCAGCGGTTGTTCAGAAAATCAACACATTTGGTCGCAAATTATATCGTTAATTGTGCCCTCACATGCTCTATTTTTAACTATCAAGCTATACATTTGCTTTGCTTCCCTTGCACATTGAGTAAATTTCAACGCCTTCTCAATGTGTATTTTATTAGTTCGGCGATTTTCCTCAATGCAAATGATTGAATATTTTCTATCCTCTAAAATCAGCTGATAGCTTGCTAATAAATCATTTGTGATTTTTACTGTTTTGCTTTGACAAATTTTTCTCATATCTTTTCTCCTTGGATTTTATTACAAAATGCTTTGTAATTTGCTATATTGTAGCATACAAAATAGTGGAAATTTGTCAAAATGTGGCCTTACTATAATATAGCAGAAGTTTTATTATTATCTTACTTGGAACATTGAGTTAACTCGGTTTATTTAAATACCATTTTTTACTCGTTGATAAAATTTTTTCAGTATGATAAAATTTTCACAAGGGGGGATTTTATGAGTAAAAGGGAAAAGATAATTTATCAGTATTTAATTAAGCTCTTATGGCTTGTGGCTATTCTTTTCGGAGCGCTTGCCTTAAGGCTGGAGCTATCTGTTTTTCTTGGATATACGCTAAGAATTGAGGTAGATGCTACATATATGCTTGACAGTCTAATTGCATCAGGAATGATACTTGGCGGTGTGAGTTTTTTGAGCATACGGTATTTTTAGATTTGTGCAAATTGCTAATTTGACCGTATTTTCAGTTTTTTGTTGCATTGGCGAGTGAATATTTTTTTGTCAAGATGAATTTTGATAATTTTTTAAATTCTACAAGTTGATTTTTGGCAAATGAATAAATTGAGCGTGTGTTTTTCCACTTTTCCACACCTTTTCTCCGTGGAAAAGTGGATAAGTGAGCATATTTGGCTGAGGTTTTGCACACTTTCCACGCACTTTTCCACGCTTTTTTTATTTTTCCATATTTCGGCGTGGATTTTTTTATTTTATACACTTGCCTATCTTGATTGTGCAACATTCACAATAATCGTTAGACAACTAATATATTTTAGTTGATTCGTCAATCTTTTGTTTTTTTATGAATGAATAAAGACAAAAGCCAAAAATGAATATTTTTTTACAGATTTGCATAATAAAATTTTGTCTTTTCTTGTAGAATAATACTATTTATGCTAATATTTTGTAAAAGCTGATTTTATATGGGCAAATTGCATAAATGAGGATGTAGGATGTAGGATGGAGGGTGTAGGATGTAGGGTGTAGTCCTCTCATTTTGCGAAGCAAAATATATCGAAATTTACGAAGTAAATTATATCGAATTTCGCTTGCGAAATATATCGAAATTGCGAAGCAATTATTACGAAGTAACAAGGTTCTGCGTAGCGGGTTCTTATATCGACTTGCGTAGCAAGCAGTGATAGGATATATGATATAGGATGTAGGATATAGGATGTAGGATGTAGGATAACAATGCAAATATGCAAAAACAGGACAGAAATCCAATTTCTGTCCTGTTTGTTGTTAATAATATAGTTAGCTTTTCGCATTTGCATGGTGAAGCTATTGATTTAATTTTATCTTAGTCAAATTTATTAACCGTGGAAAAGCTTTTTTGTTTGATAAATTGGCTCGCAGGTGAGGTTAACGCCCAGCTTTCTGAAGGTTGCGGTATCAACAGGGCTTAAAATCACCGAGGAATGAAGCTCTGCTCCCTTTAATTGCTTTAATGCGTCCATTGCTTTTTTTGCATTTTCGCTTGTAGCGGCAGTTATTGCAAGGGCAATTAAGACCTCGTCTGTATGTAATCTTGGATTATGGTTGCCTAAGTTTTCAATTTTCAGCTTTTGCACAGGCTCTAAAACATCGTGAGAAATAATATCTATATCCTTGTCAATTTCCGCAATTGCTTTTACTGCGTTTATAAGCGCGGCGGATGCTGAGCCTAAAAGTGATGAGGTTTTGCCTGTTACTATTCTTCCGTCGCAAAGCTCGATAGCAACGGCGGGGCTTCCTGTTTCCTCAGCCTTGTCAAGCGCGGCTTGAATACAATTTCTGTTTTTAACTGTAATTCCGCTTTGATTCATAAGAAGCTTGATTTTATTAATTTCATCCTTGCAATCATTTCCCTTTCTTTGATCGCAAAGAGCGTTATAATACCGTCTTATGATTTCATTTTTTGCGGCTTCTCTTACAGCCTCATCGTCAATAATACAGTTGCCTGCCATGTTTACGCCCATATCGGTTGGGGATTTATAGGGGCACTCTCCCATTATACCCTCAAACATTGCGCGAAGCACGGGATAAATATCAACATCGCGGTTGTAGTTTATAGCAGTTTCGCCATAAGCCTCCAAATGATAAGGGTCAATCATATTTATATCGTTCAAATCAGCTGTCGCAGATTCATAAGCTACATTTACAGGATGCGTAAGGGGCAAATTCCAAATCGGGAATGTTTCAAACTTTGCATATCCCGCCTTAATTCCACGCTTGTAATCGTGGTAGATTTGAGATAAGCAGGTGCCCATCTTTCCGCTTCCGGGTCCGGGCGCGGTTACTACAACTAAGGAGCGTTGTGTTTCGATATATTCATTTTTGCCATATCCCTCATCGCTTACTATCATATCAATATCATAAGGATAGTTCTCGATGGGATAATGTCTATATACCTTAATGCCTCTTGTTTCTAGCTTGTTTTTAAATGATTCTATGCTCTTTGTGGCATCATAGCGCGTAAGCACAACGCTGCCCACAAGCAAGCCAAAGCCACGGAATGCATCAATCAGACGGAAAACCTCTAAATCGTAGGTAATTCCAAGGTCGCCTCTGACCTTGTTTTTTTCAATATCGTGGGCGTTTACAACTATAATTATCTCTGCTTGGTCCTTCAGCTCGGCAAGCATTTTGATTTTACTGTCGGGAGCAAAGCCAGGCAATACTCTTGATGCGTGGTGATCGTCAAAAAGCTTACCGCCAAATTCAAGATACAGCTTACCGCCGAATTGCGCTATTCTTTCCTTGATTTTTTCAGATTGAGATTTCAGATACTTATTATTATCAAAGCCTATTTTGTACATTTTTCTGTCCTCTTACTGTTTTATCTTAAAATGAACGGGGATCCCGTTTTCATACTTTATGCTTCTTTCACCTTGGATAAGTGGAGCAACATATTTCATACATTCCTCTGTTATATTGTTGCCTTGGCTGTTAATATAATTAAGGGGAACAAATTTTACTTGATTTGCGATTTTGCTTGCATCCGCACAGGACATTTCTATTTGGTAGTCCTTGGTGTCTTTTCTTTTGAAAATAACCATTTTACCGCTTATTCCCTTTTCGGCGCACTCTACCGCATATTTACCGATTGCAATGCTTTCTATAATATCCGTTTGTGATGCGATATGAGATGAGCATCTTTGCATCAGGCTTAATTCAAGCGAACGGGATTTGCAACCGATTTTTTCTTTAACAAGACATTCAAGCTTTTTTGCTGCTCCCGAAAGGTACTTATGACCGAAGGAGTCAATTCTTCCGTTTTGCAGACTTTCTCCCACATATCTACGGTTTGGATAGCGGATGCCCTCGCTGACAGCTACCACGACATTCGGCTTTTTTAAAAGCGCATTATTTAATGATGAAATGAATTCCTCATCACTGAATATAACCTCAGGTAGATATATAAGGTCCGCGCATTCATCTCCGAAATATTTTGGAAGTGATGCTGCGGCGGTGAGCCAGCCTGAATCTCTGCCCATAATTTCAACAATTGTAACCGATTTGCAAAGATACGCAGCTGTATCGCGCGCAATTTCCTTTACTGCGGTTGCAATATATTTTGATGCCGAGCCATAGCCCGGAGTGTGGTCGGTGATAACTAAATCGTTATCAATGGTTTTGGGAATACCTATTATTCTGATTTCATAACCGCATTTTTTAGAATATTCGCTAAGCTTTGATACGGTATCCATAGAATCATTACCGCCGATATAGAAAAAATAGCGAATATTGCAGTCTTTAAGGATTTGAAATATTCTCTCATACAATGAAGCGTCCTCTATTATGCTTGGAAGCTTTTTACGGCAAGAGCCAAGCGCTGATGACGGAGTTGACTCCAACAGGCAAAGCTCCTCTTCATTGTCCAATAAATAAAAAAGGTCAATTATATCGGATTGCAAAAAGCCCTCGATACCGTTTCTCATTCCGTATAGCTTTTTAATCGCTTTACAAGAGGCTACACCGCGAATTACGCCAGAAAGCGTAGCATTAATTGCTGAGGTTGGTCCGCCAGACTGTCCTACGATTGCATTTCCTTCTAATTTTTCCATATTCTCCTTTTTATATAACCACAAGAATTAGTATATCATATTAATTTATAAAAGTCAAATATAATAATATAAATTTTATACGATTTTTTATTATTATTTGTTGGAATACTGTTTTTAAATCATTTTTTGCAGACAATTTCAAGCCTTTAGTAAAAATGAACAAAAATTTTCAATTTTTTATCATTTTTCTATTTATTTTTATCAAAAAATGTGTTATAATTAAATCAACAAAGGGAAACCTTTGATTTTACTCACAAGAGGTGATTTTATGAAGATGAATTTTACGGCAAGACAAATGAAGGTTTACGAGTCAGTTAAGCAGACTGCGGAAAAGAAGCTGTCAAAGTTTGATAAATTCTTTGATGAGCAAGCAGAAATGGATATTACCTTCTCCATGCCTAAAAATCTTGAAAAGGTTGAAATTACCATCTATGCCAGCGGAATGATGTTTCGCGCTGAGGAAGCGGCAGAAACATTTGCTACCGCAATTGATAGAGCAGGTGAGGCTCTCGAAAGACAGATAAGAAAAAACAAGACAA
>JAFQAM010000355.1 GCA_017416885.1 Clostridia bacterium
CGGGAATCGAACACATTTGTCTCAGAACGATAAATCCGCGAGCCTTTGTCCGACCTTTGTCTTGAAAGTTTTTTAACTGTCTGCGCCAAAGCTCGAAAAAATTCTCTACGGATTTATTCGCTCTGAGATGCGAGCAGTTTTAAATGAGAAAACAGGTTGGATTACAAGGCGAAAAAGTGCAGGCAATTAAAGAATTGTCAAGCTTTTTCAACGCAGTAAGGCAAGCTGTTTTCCATTTCAAACCAAACGGGTTCGGTTCCCGTAAGGCTAACCATTAACCGCTAATTTTATCTAATAAATAAGGAATACAGCTTTCAAACATAGTACCGTAATTATGCTTTTCTCTATACGGAATAGTTTCCTTAATGGTTTTTACAGTAAAGTCAACGGCGATTTGTAATGCTTTTTCGTGGTTCATTCCCAATGATAATGCGCCTGCTAAAACACTTGAAAATGTATCGCCTGTGCCGTGGAAGCTTGCAGGGATATTCTCATTGAAATATGAGTAATATTCCTCTGTCTCGCTATTGTAATAAACTACACCCTGTGTGGATTTTTCAAAGGAAATGCCTGTCAAAACCGCTTTTTTACAGCCTAAGCCACATAGTTTTTTAAGTATATCCTTTATATATTCTTCGTCATAGCTTTCGGTATAAGGAATATCAAGCATAAATGATGCCTCTGTAATGTTCGGAACAATTATATCAGCCTTAGAGCATAGTCTTGCCATATGAGAGGGGAACTCGGAATTAAAGCCTGTGTATAGCTTGCCCTTATCCGCCATAGCAGGATCAACGAAAACAAGTGTGCTTTCCTTTTTGAAATCATCTATAAAATCAATTACGGAATCAATTTGCTCCTTAGAACCAAGATAACCTGTGTATATCGTGTCAAACTCTAAATTGTATTTCTTCCAATGTTCCTTGATTTTGGAAATGTCATCGCTTAAATCACGGAATGTGAAGCCCTCAAATCCACCTGTGTGAGTAGATAAAACAGAGGTTGGAATAATAGCACATTCTATTCCCATTGCAGAAATTAACGGTAAAGCAACAGTAATAGAGCACTTTCCAAAACAAGAGATATCTTGAATAGTAACTATTCTTTTCATAAATTCGTCCTTTTTTAAAAATATGGATAATTATACATCTACAATGAAAAATTGTCAAGTATCTTGAAAAAAATTTATAAATAACTTGACATATTATTAATATAGTGCTAAAATATATGCAAAATATTTTATTATACTAAAATATATAAATAAAGGCAGGAAAAGGAAATGAAGAAAACATTATTTGAAGGCGTAGCAACCGCCCTTGTAACTCCAATGAATAAGGACGGCAGCATAGATTATAAAGCACTTGATGAATTGGTGGATTGGCAAATTGCTGAGGGTATTAACGGTCTTGTAGCTTGCGGAACAACAGGCGAGGCTTCAACTCTTACAGACGACGAGCACAGAAAGGTAATTACTCATGTTGTTGAAAGAGCCAACAAGAGAGTACCTGTTATTGCAGGCACAGGAAGTAACGACCTTGACTATGCTTTATCGCTTACAAAGCACGCGTGCGAGGTTGGCGCGGATGCAGTTTTAACTGTAACTCCATACTATAATAAGGCAACTCAAGCAGGCTTAATTCATATGTTTACAGCTCTTGCTGACAATAGCACAGCTCCTGTAATTTTATATAATGTTCCATCAAGAACAGGCGTAAATATTGAGCCCTCAACATATAAGGCGCTTATGAACCACGAAAACATTATCGCTATCAAGGAAGCAAACGGCAATATCAGCAAAATTGTTGAAACAATGTCATATGTTCACGAAAATCTTGATATTTATAGCGGCAACGATGATCAGATCGTACCGATTATGTCACTTGGCGGAAAGGGCGTTATCTCAGTTGTTTCTAACCTTTTACCCGCGAAAACCGTTGAACTGTGCAAGCTTGCATTAAGCGGCAACTATCCTGCTGCTGCAAAAATGCAATATGACCTTCACGCGCTTATAGATAGCCTATTCTGCGAGGTCAACCCAATCCCTGTAAAGGCGGCTATGGCAAAAATGGGCTATGGCACAGATACATTAAGATTACCGCTTACATCTATGACCGAAAACAATCGCGAAAAGATGTTCAAGCTAATGAGAGAGCAAGGAATTAACA
>JAFQAM010000356.1 GCA_017416885.1 Clostridia bacterium
CTTTACTGCTCTTACATCCTCGTTTTCAATCATAATTTTAACAGGATTGATGCCCTCTGCGTAATAGCTTCCGCTTGGGGATGCGATAATCATAAAGGTTGCTCTATGTACTGTGTGAACACCCAAGGTTTCATCATTACCGAACATATAAGGACGGAGATATAAGGATGTACCGAAGGAATGCGGAACGAAGTCCTTTTCAAGCTCAACGAATGTTGTTAAAGCTTGCAGAAAATCGTTCTCGTCAATTTCAGGCAAGCACATACGGTTAGCTGACGCGTTCATTCTTCTTATATTTTCCATTGGTCTGAACAAACGGATTTCGCCGCTTTCGGTTCTGTATGCCTTCAAGCCCTCAAAAATTTCCGAGCCGTAATGCAATACGGTTGAAGCAGGGTGAATTGAAAGGTTGCCGAACGGTACAATTCTTGCATTCTGCCATCCCTTACCCATTTCGTAATCCATAATAAACATATGATCGGTAAATACCTTACCGAAGCCTAATGATGCTTCATCCGGTAATACGGATTTATTTTGAGATTTAGTAATTGAAATTTCCATTTTATTTATCCTCGCTTTAGCTTGCTAAACTATTATACGAATTATAATATCACAATGATTTTTTTAAGTCAATATATTTTTTGAAAAAAATTTGCAAAAATTATGAATTATTATTCACTAATATTTTTTTGCAAATTTTAAGCATTTTTTAAAAATATGTGATAGAATATATATGTAAATTCTAATTGAGGTGATTTAATGAAAAAAGGATTTGTAAAGATATTTATTGTTTTTGCTATGATTACTGTTATTTTCAGCTTGAGCAGTTGCTTTTTACTTAATAGCTATCTTGACTCCTCTGCTTCCACTGACGATATGGGCTTTGATAAGCAAGAGGGATTACAAATAAGCTCTGTGGATATAAACAGTAGCGGCGAGCTGATTATAACATATACAAACGGAAGCAAGCATAATCTCGGTTGCGTGGTTGGTCAAGACGGAAGCGTGAATGTTGATATTCAAGGCAACAGCAACGATGCTTCATTTGCGGTGGCTAAGGGACTTCGCAGCGCGGTTAGTATTCAATGCACACATACTGTTTATAATAAATACGGTATTCCTACAAGCGCAGGCTCTGCCGGCTCGGGCATAATATATAAAATAGATAAGGAAACAAACAGCGCATTTATTATTACGAATTTCCATGTTGTATATAATGAAAGCAGCTTAAATGACAACGGAATTTCCGATGATATTAATGTTTTCTTATACGGCAGTGAGTATGCGGATATGAGAATTCCCGCGACTTATGTAGGCGGCTCAAACAATTATGATATTGCGGTTTTACGGGTTGACAATTGCGAATATTTAAATAGTAATGTATTTATTGAGCCTGTGTTTGCCGATTCTAACAAAACATACGCAGGACAAAGCGCCATTGCGGTTGGTAATCCTGACGGGGCGGGAATTTCTGCTTCTTACGGTGTTGTAAGTGTTTATTCGGAAAGAATTACTCTTAACATTGGTGGAGCGGTTTCCCTTCGTGTTATGAGAATTGACACTCCTGTTAACTCGGGCAACAGTGGCGGCGGATTATACAATGAAAAGGGTGAGCTTATTGGAATTGTAAATGCTAAAACAAGCGATACAAGTCTTGAAAATATCGGATACGCAATTCCTTCAAATATTGTAAAGGCGGTGGCTGACAATATTATTGACCATTGCTACGGAACTGACCTTGAAAGAGTGCAAAGGGCGCTTCTGAATATTACTGTGGGAATTTCCGCTTCAAATGCATACTTGACCGAGGACGGACATGTGATGGTAAAGGAAACAGTTTTTGTATCTGAGGTAAACAAGGACGGAATTGCTTACGGAAAGCTAAAGAAAAATGATATTTTAATCTCTGCCAAGCTTAACGACAAGGAAATTGAAATTACGCAGCAATATGAAATCATTGATTTTCTTTTAAATGCAAGAGTTGGTGATACCCTATATATCACAGTTGAAAGGCAAACAACACAGGGTGTAGAAAATATTACTGTGGAAATACCTATTACAAAGGATGCAATAAATGAATATTAATTAAAAATGACGGACACAGTGTCCGTCATTTTGTTATTTTAAAAGATTTTCAATTTCCTTTGGTGTATCTACAATATAGGTTGCGCCTGATTCTTCTAACTCTTCTCTTGTGCCGTAGCCGAAGGTTACGCCCACCGAGTCAAGACCATATGCTTTTGCTCCGTTAATATCAAAGCATCTGTCTCCTATCATAAGAATTTTGCCTCTGTCTTTTTCTTCGATATTAGACAATACATATTCAAGGACATGCTCCTTGGTGTAGCGTGTTTTTTCGTCTATGGTTGCTCCGCCTATAAAGTCAAAATATTTATCTATGTCGTAATTTTGCAGGACTATGTGTGCGAAAAGCTCGGGCTTTGAGGTTGCAAGCGCGATTTTGTAGCCTGATTTTTTTAAAGACTTAAGAAGCTCCTTTATGCCATCAAAAAGCTTACATTCGTTTATGCCCTTTACCTTATAGTATTCTCTGTAAAATTCAATTGCTTCTCTTGATTTTTCTTCATTAAAGCCATAGTAGGTGGAAAATGATACAAGAAGCGGCGGACCTATAAATTTGTAAAGAGATTTTTTGTCCTCTACCTCTATTCCGTATTTGTTAAGCGCGTAGGCTACGGAATTGACAATGCC
>JAFQAM010000357.1 GCA_017416885.1 Clostridia bacterium
CGATCTGACGGTCTTGACGGTGACTATCGCGTATCTCTTTCCGAGGTGCCTAACGAGTACACCTACGATCCAAACTCAACAATAGCAACCAACGATGACAGAAATATTATTCTTAATCTTTATACGCTAAACCATTTAGCAGGCGGAGGCACAGGACTTTACGATTGCTATTCATTTAGCAAAACAGGTGTTTACTGCGCGGTAATCGACGGTCCCGATGACGGTATTTACTTCCAATACGCGCCGGACGGAAGCGGTACATATTCTATTGAAAGCTGGATTGATATTACCGAGGATAATATAAATCCTTATGTTGATGTGTACTACGGCAGCTCACAGTGGAAGGCGTACGAGAAAACCATTGATGACGGTGGCGCTGTGGGCAGCTATACAATAAATTTTGTCCATACTGTTCAAATAGCCAAGGAAAACATCAGCACGGGCGGAGGTCAGGCAACATATACATTTGTTGTCAAGGCGGAATCCAAAAACAACAAATACCCCATCACAGTTACCTTTGCGGTTAAAAGAGACGGCGAGTTCGAGCTTCAACGCCCGGGAAATAACGGACCTGCTCAAGGCATGAAGGTTCCTGAATTTGATTTTTCAACATACGAGCCAGATGACCACGAGGGCGAAAAGCTTGTATATCCTGAATACAGATTGGATAACACCAATATTTATGTTTTTGACCAGAATCGCTTCAAGCTCTGGGAAAAGTCAAAGGGCGGCGATGGCTTCTATCATTTATACGATAAGGAAAAATACGCGGATAATGACGGATACGGACCTGTCCTTTATGCTTACATAACTGCGCCCTGCAGATTTATTGATGTATCATTTTCAAGAATCGAATATAACAATAAGGGCGAGGTTATCAATGCTGCGTTATCGGTAAACGGTACAAACTATAAGCATTTTATTGAGGGCTATACACAGTTAGCAACCTTCGGAAACATTAACGGCGGCAGCTACTACTGCTCAAATAACTGCACCTGCCATCCCGATACAAACGAGGGCTGGGCTTGTACAAAAGCATGCACTAACTGTAAGAGCGATTGCCGTAGAATTCCCGAGGAGCTTATCGGCAACGAGGGATATCAGTCAATAGCCAACAAGGACGGACTTGTTCCGGTAACAGAGGAAATCAAGATTTTCCTTGAGGACTACTGTATGAAGGAGATTTTCTTCTACGATGGCAAGGGCACTGTTGAAAACAGTAGCTTCGGCGGAAAGAAATTTCAGGCGGTAGGAACATCAGGCTGGTTATTCGCTTGCGCATACTATGAAAGCCAGCAATAAAATATATTATATGAATTTCAGTAAAAATATAAAATACTATTGAAATTATTGTAAATTTATGTTATTCTAAAGTATATTTTTTTCTTACATAGTAAGATTAAATATAAATTAAATTGTTTGTTTTTAAAACAAAATACAAAATTTTAAGGAGGCTCTTATGAAAAGAGTATTAGCGGTTTTATTGTGCTTACTCTGCGCTTTATTGCTTCTTGTGGCTTGTGGCGATGACTCCACTGACACAGATAGCAGCCAAGGCTCAGGAAATAACACAGATAACCAAGGACACACTCATACCTATAAGACAAACGCGGACTGGTCTAAGGACGCGCAGGGTCACTGGTATGATCCAACATGTGACTGTGAGGATGCTCCAATTACAAAGCTTAACCACACAGACGCAAACAATGACGGCGCATGCGATGTATGTGCTTACACAAACCACGAGCACGAGTATTCAGAGGAATGGACAGCAGACTGTACAAACCACTGGAATGCGGCAGACTGCGGACACACAGTAGCAGGCATAAATGTAGCTCCACACGAGGATAAAGATAATGACGGTAAATGCGATGTATGTAAGTACATTATCGAGGACCTTCATATCCATGTTTTCTCACAGGAATGGACAAGCGGTGACGGTTATCACTGGCATGCTGCTCTTTGCGAGCACAAGACAGAGGTAGCTGATAAGGCGGCTTGTAATGTGAATGCGGCAGGCATATGCACTGTTTGTGATGCAAAAATCAAGGACATTGACAAGACAAATATTTTAGCAGTTATCGAAGCGGCAGTTGCGAATAACTATAAGATTATCTCAGGCGATGTTTTATTTGAGCAGCTTGTATATTCAGGTAGCGAATCAAACGGTTCATTAACCTTATCAAATTCCGCAACAGACGGTGTTTATTTCGTATTAGGTAACGGCAACTCATACTACTTCTTAAAGGATTATGACGCTGCAGGAAATCTTATCGGCGGCGAGCAGCAATGGTACGAGGTAATCGACGAGGACAACATTTTTGCTGTTAAGATGGATGTAAATAACTACACACTTGACAGAGTTATGGGAGATCCTGCTAAGCTTAACGGATACAACTATATTCCGGGCGCAGTATTATCAGGCTATGATGATACATCAACATTAGCTCAGACAATTTACAATTTCTATGATATGATGACTAAGGGCGATAATGTCAGCGATGCAAAAACAAATTACGATGCTGAAAAGAACATTTATACCTTTAGCTTTACAAGATTCACAGTTAACGAGTTAACCTCAGGCGGTGAGGTTTACGATACAGTTCTTTACCTCTTCGATGTTTCAGTTGAATTTACAGTTAACGATGATATGATCATTAACTCTGCAAACATTCAGGTTAAGGAATACAGCCGTCTTGATGCAGGTAACTTCAGTGATGACCTTGTTTACGATAAGGAAACAGGACTTGTAACAAAGAGCGACAATGCAAGCCCAACATGCTACAATTATATTGTAGGTCAGACATCAGGCAAGAGAACATATACATCACCGTACCCAAGAGCATCACTTCTCCCTGTTGCATTTGACTTCTACTATGTAACAGAGCACGAGTTCCCAAGCGGAACAGAGTGGGTAATCCACGCTGAAGAGCTTATTGGCGATACAATTACAATCCCTGCAGGTACATACGCATACTTCCACCTTGGAAATCCATATCCATCAACATCAAGCTTTGATTTCCTTGAAACAAGCGATTTCACATTCGAGTTTGTAAACAATAATCCTGATATGGCTGGCAGAGCTTGGTATATGGATCCCGGCTCAGTTGATGCAATGCTTAACGGATACAGCGCATATACACAGTGCTTGAAGATTAAATTAAGAGATGCAGGTACATATACTGTAACAATTGGCTTCGGCGGTCTTAACAAGGTATTTACATTAGTAATTCCTGGCGAGGAAATTCCAAATGTTGAGCCTGACACAGAAAATAAGCTTAATGTTCTTATCACAGACAACAACACGTACGATGTTGATTATAAGGAATATAAGGCAACACTCGGCGAAGGTAAGTACACATTCACAATTCCTGCAGGCTTAGGCGCAGTAATTGATGGTGAGTCATACCCAAGAGTTGACTTCAATGAAACAGCAGACGGCGGCACATTCACAGTAGAGCTTGAGGCAGATGAGGTAATTACAATTTACTTCGGCGCAGCTACAAAGAATGTTGTATTTGCAGTTGATGTAGCATACGAGGCTTGCGATGTTGAGGATGATGTGGTTGATCCAATCATTCCTGGACCCGGCGATCCTACAACAACAGATATTAAGGGTACATACACAGGCTCTAACATCACAGTTGTAATCGACGAAACAAATGTTACATTCACTAACCAAAAGGGTAATCAGACAGTTGCAAGATATGAAATCGTTGACGGCGCAGTTGTACTTCACAATGATACTTATGGCACAATCTGGGCTTCATATTTGCTCGCAGTTAACTTAACTAACGGTGCTGTAACAAGCGTTGTATATAACGGAACCACCATTAGTGTTGCTCCTGCAGGCGGCGATGATAGCGGCGACGAACCTGGTGATATTCAGGGTAGCGGCACAGAAGAAGATCCATATATTATCACAGCAGGCGATTACACTGCAGAATATGCAGGTAACGGCGCTCTTGGATTTGTTTACTATTCATTCAAGGCTGATAAAAACGGTATTATTACAGTAACAAGCAAATTTGACGGCACAATCTGGTTAAATCTTGGCAGCGAATCAAACGAGGGCGAGGCTCAGTCCCTTTCAGCATTTGTTCCTGTAGGAAGCGAGATTGTAATCGCTGTTGCAGACTGGGACGAACAGCCTGCTAACATTCCATTTACAGTATCCTTTGAAGAAAAAGCATCTGATAGCTTTGAAGCTCTTGTAGGCACATGGTATGCTAAGAGCGAGGATATTTTCACAATTCTTTATACACTTACAATCAATGCAGACGGTAAGGGTACATTCTCATACGATATGGGCTATGGCGCAAACGAATATAATGTTACATATGTGTTCGTAAGCGGCAATAGCGTAACAGTTGGTTATAGCTCAGGCTCACTTGCTTGCACATTTGACGGCACAACATTCGCTTGTCAGACAGGCGTAATGCAGGATGCATTCACATTCCAGACAACTCCTGTTGAGGATGGCGGTAGCGAAGGCGGCGATGATCCTGATGAGCCAACAACTGATCCGCTTAAGGAAGCAGTATTAGGCTACTATAACATAAATGGCAGCGAGGTTATCATTTATCAAGATAGCTACGGCTCAGGCGACTATGTTGCTAACATTTACGGCACAGGCTATGACCTATACTTCACAATTGATGTAACAGATAACGGCGACGGCTCATACACACTTGCGTTGACACATAAGCCAAGCGAAATTGAGTCAGGCACAGACAAAATTGATACAATTCTCGGTCAGGAGTGGGTAGTTACACCTGGTCAGTCAGGCGAGGATGAGCCAACAGGCGATCCGCTTAAGGAAGCAGTTCTTGGCACATACACAATTGACGGCTATGAAGCTATGGTTTACAACTCCTACACAGATGACGGATATCTTGTAAATGTTTACGGCACAGGCTTCGACCTTTACTTCACATTTGAGGTAACAGATAATAATGACGGCTCATACAAGCTTACACTTACATATCTCCCTCGTCCTGACTTTGAAAGCGGCACAGATAAGGTTGATGAAATCTTAGCTCTTGACTTTACAGTTACACCGGGCGGTACAGGTTCAACTGAGGGCACAAGCGAGAATCCATATATAGTAACAGAACCTGGCGATTTTGAGGCAGCATTCCCTGAGGGATACGATCCAATCTGGTTTGCATATACAGTAACAGAAAACGGTTATGTAACAATTTCAACCGAATATGCAAATCCTTGGATCCAATACGGTACCAGTGTTGACTTTGTAACCGCAAACAGAGATGAGATGGATAACATCTTAAAGAGCGTATCTATCTATGCTCTTGCAGGTCAGACAGTTTATATTGCAGTTGGCGACTTTGATTTTGTAGAAGCTAATGTACCGTTCAAGGTTTCATTTGAAGCATTCGATACACAGTCATCTGCTCATCTTGCAGGCAACTGGACAGGTGCTGAAACATCTATGTTCGGCTCAGCTAATTATCAGATTACAATTGATTCCAACGGCACAGGCTCAGGTACAGCTGATTACGGCTACTACCAAGAAGCATTTGATATCACATTTATTTTAGTTAACGGTAATAAGGTAACACTTTACACTGTAACAACAGGCGACTGGGGCGGAGCTCAGGGCACAATTGAGCTTAGCTACGCTGAGGCAAACAACACTCTTTCAAACTCAACATTAACTCTTACACAGGGCGGCGCGCCGGTAGTAACACCTGCAAATAAGGATCTTGTATTCGGTAATAACAGTGTAAACGCTGAGGATGTTGCGTTCGATTACACAGCATCAGCTGACATTGATATTAAGGTATCAGTTGGTGATGCTGTTAATGGCGAAGTAACAGTTACATATTCTGTAAACGGCGGCGAGGAAACTACACTTGCTTCAGGCACAGAAACTGTTATTGAGCTTAAGGCAGGCGATAAGCTTACTGTATCAGCTAAGACAACAAGTGGACATATGACAATCAAGGCTGAAGAGATTGCAGCAGCACCGAACGGCACAGTTAATAACCCATATATTATCGAATCACTTCCAT
The DNA here is from genome assembly GCA_017416885.1 of Clostridia bacterium. Lineage (GTDB taxonomy): Bacteria > Bacillota > Clostridia > Oscillospirales > CAG-272 > RGIG2000. The sequence goes on from JAFQAM010000357.1 coordinate 6,036, forward strand.
ATGATATGGTTCTTACAGGTAAGCACGATAAATACTATCAATTAACTGCAACTGAGGATGCAACAATCGTTATTTCATATCCTGCAGGCTGTTATGTGTCAGGTATTCCTTCAAATCATGTAAAGGACGAGGCAGGTCGTACATACACATTTGATATGAAGGCGGGCGATGTAATTATAATTAACCCGTGGACAAACAACACAGAAGGCGACTTTACATACACAGTAAAGGTAGCTGAGCCTGTTGAGGAAAAACCGGATCAAGGCGGCGATGCAGTTTCATATGTAGGCGCAAACGGAAGCGGCAGAGCTATGAGAGTTATTATCAATAAGACAGAGGGCACAATGTCAATCATTCGTGCGGCGTTAGCAGGTAACTCATTAGATACCGCAACAGGCGCAACCGAAGCTAAGTACTCATATTCATTTGATGGCTCCAATGTAACATACGCAGTTATTTCAGGTCAAAGCTGCACATGTACATTTGATGCAACTGGTGCAATCGTTTCAGTAATTTGGGGCTCAGCAACATATACTAACTTCGTTCAAGAATAATATTAATTAGGGAAAATATTCCCAAACAAATAAAAATAACCACTTCTTTATGAAGTGGTTATTTTTTACTTTAAGATTTTTATTGCAAACACCTGAAAGTATGCTATAATATAAAAAAGAACAGCCAAAGAAAAGGAAGCAAAATGGAAATTTACGATATCTCACAAGAGGTTTTTTCAAGCATAGTGTTCCCGGGCGATCCGAAGCCAAAAAGAGAAGAGATTTTAAAAATAGAAAACGGGGACATATGCAACCTGACCGCATTTTATATGTGCGCCCATAACGGCACCCATATTGACGCGCCATACCACTTTTACGAAAACGGCAAAGCAGTAGATGAAATCCCTCTTGAAAAATTAGTAGGCTACGCATATGTTACCGAGCATAAGGGGGATGTCACCGAAAATGACGCGAAAGAAATTTTACAAAAAGCCAAAGATGCGCGCCCCGATGCCGAAAAACGCATTTTAATCAAGGGTAACGCAACTATCACCTATGAAGCATCACTTGTCTTTGCAAACGCAAATATATTTTTAATAGGCAACGAGTCTCAAACCGTAGGACCTGAAAAAGCCCCAATACCCGTACATAAAGTGCTTTTAGGTAAGGAAATAGTTCTCTTAGAGGGCATTCGCCTTGCAAGTGTCCCCGAGGGCGTATATCTCTTATCCACCGCGC
>JAFQAM010000358.1 GCA_017416885.1 Clostridia bacterium
AAAAAAGCGCCGAGGTTCTGAACGAGCAAGCAAAAGCCATCTACGCAAATACAGGCTATACAGAAATATCCTTGACCTCACTTTCAATAAGCGACTATTCATGCCTACACGAGGCTACCGATATGCTTCTTGAATGGACAAATCCTAAAAAAGTAAATCTATCCTTGCCATCACTTCGCGCAGATAGCTTTACAAAGGAGCTAATGCGTAAGGTAAGCGGTGTTCGTTCAAGCGGTCTTACATTTGCCCCCGAGGCAGGCACACAAAGGCTTCGCGACGCAATCAACAAAAATCTTTACGAGGAAGACCTTCTAAACGCAGTTCGTTTAGCGTTTGAAGGCGGTAAGAGTCAGGTTAAGCTCTATTTTATGAACGGCTTGCCAACCGAAACCTATGAGGATATTGAGGGCATTTCAGTTATCGCAAAGCATGTTGTAGATGAATTTTACAAAACACCGTCAAGATCTAAAAAGCCCGTTTCCGTAACTGTAAGCGTGTCTTGCTTCGTTCCAAAGCCACATACACCGTTCCAATGGGAGCCACAAAATAGCCTTGAGGAGCTTCGCCAAAAGCAAATTTTCTTAGCGGAGAAAATAACCGATAAAAAAATCCGCTATAATTGGCACGAGGCAAAGGTATCACGCCTTGAAGCGGTATTCTCAAAAGGTAACAGAAAGCTATCAAGCGCCATTGCGGAGGCTGTAAAGCGCGGAATGAGATTTGATGCTTGGGACGAATATTTCAACTACGAAAATTGGATGGATGTCTTTGAGTATTGCGGAATTGACCCCGATTTTTACGCAACAAGAAAAATGTCATATGATGAAATTCTCCCTTGGGATGTAATTGATATCGGTGTAAATAAGAGCTTCCTGATTTCGGAAAGCAAAAAAGCATATGAAAGCATAACCACGCCTAACTGCAAGGAAAAATGCTCAGGCTGTGGAGCCAATAAGCTTGGAAAGGAGTTAACATGGTGCCCCAAGAAAAAATAGCAGGCTTGCCAATCAGAATAAAATTTTCTAAAAAGGGCAGACTGATGTACATATCACACCTTGACCTTTCCAAAACAATGCAGAGAATAATGGTGCGCGCTGATATAGATATTTGGTATAGCGAGGGCTTCAATCCTCAACCAAGAGTGGTATTTGCCGTACCTCTTCCTGTTGGCGTAGAAAGCGACTGTGAGTACCTTGATATCAAAATCAACTCACCAATGGAGCTTGACAAAATCAAAAATCGCATTTCAAGAAATTTCCCTGATGAAATGAGAGTGCTTGATGTCTATGTGCCCGAGGTGAAATTCAAAAATATTGCTTATATTGATTATACAATGAAGCTATTTTCACCAAAAATCACAGAGCAAACCGCAACCGATATTGAAAAGCTTTTCAAAAACGAATGCAATGTAACAAAAATTACAAAAAGCGGAGCAGAAAAGACAGTTAACCTCTGTGAATTTATTCAGTCACTAAAAGCAGAATATAATAACGGCGAAATTATAATAAATACAGTTCTTTGCGCCGATAGCGAAAAATATCTGAATCCCGAGCTTTTAATTGAAGCCATCAAAAAGTATTTAGATATTCTAACATCCGACACAACCGACGAATACTATTCAATTTTAAGAAACAAAATGCTGAATGCAGATTTAACCGAATTTAAATAAAAAAACAGACACTCCTTCTAAAAGCCACATGGCAAATGGAGTGTCTATTTTTATTATGCCTTCGCAAAATCCTTATCCTTTAGCGGAGCTAATTTATCTCTGCTTAAGACCTTTAAATCGTCCTCAGTAGTGTTTAATATTTCTAAAAGCTCCTCAAGAGACATAAACTGAATTTCAGTGCCGTTTTTAACAGCATCCTCAGCTTTTTCCTTACGAAAGCACTTGTATTCCTTGCCGTTTTTGTCAACTAAATCATGAGTAACAAAAACTTCGCAAGCATATGCACGCTTAGTGTATTTAGCGCCGTTTTGTGCAAGAAGAGAAATAATATTCATCATTTCATTGAAATGATAATCCTCATAAAGACCGCTTAAGCAAACTCTTTTACAGGAAAGAGGGGAAGTGGATTTTCTGTTAACATAAACCCTTCGCGCGTAGTTGTTTATCTCGTTATAGTTGTTTTCAACTCTGTAAACCCAGTTTGTACGAAGACTTCCTGTAAGCTTTTCCATTTTTGAAAGCTTGTGTGTCTTTTGCTCTTCCTTAAATTTCAAATATTCTGATTCAATCTCACCGTTTTCGCATTTTCCTTGACAGTGGGGATATTTTTCAATAAGCTCATCAACCGTAAGCCCTGTTTCCTCACATAAGCCTTTTAAAACACGCATTGTAAAATATGAATCATCATCACTTTTATGTATATCCTGAGATTCTGTAACACCGTATTCCGCAGCACATTTAATTAAAGAAGGAGTATTTTCTAAATTCTTGTAATCTGTGTAAATACGCTGAACATCAATAAACTCATAGTCAAACATAGGCTTTGCATATCTTTTGCACTCACTCTTGATATATCCCGCATCGGATAAAACAGAGAAGCCAAAATTCATAGAGTGTCTGTCTGTAAGTAAATTACGGATTTTTTTGTAAAAGTGGATAAAGTCCGGAGAAGAGTTAAATGTTTTTTCATCATATGCCAAAACAATTCCCGGATGCTTTTTTGTGCCAAATAAATGAAATTTAGAATGAGGATTCATTGGAATATCCTTTTTCTCAAGAATTTTAAATTTCTCATCAGTAACAACATAACCGAATGAGCAAATTTTGCCGTTGCCTTGAAAGCAATTGGCGCATTCAATGTCGAAAAAAACATATTTCATTGTAAAGTCCTGATTTCTTTAAATTTCGTGTCTGCCTTGAATTGCGCGGAATAGCGTGACAGAGTCTGCATACTCTATATCAGCGCCAACAGGCAAGCCGTTAGCAATTCTTGTAACCTTAATGTTAAAGGGCTTTAGTAATCTTGAAAGATACATAGCGGTTGCCTCGCCCTCCACCGTTGCATTTGTTGCAACAATAACCTCATTAATGTTATCATTGTTAATTCGATCAAGTAATTCCTTGATTTTTAACTTGTCGGGACCGATTTGCTTCATAGGTGAAATCGTTCCGTGTAATATATGATAAACTCCGTTATATTCCTTAACCTTTTCAATAGCAAGCATGCTTTGATAATCCTCAACCACACAAATTAAAGAATGGTCTCTTGTGCTTGAAGCGCAAATAGGGCAGATTTCCTCGCTCGAAATGTTTTGACAGCACTTGCATACTCCAACCTTAGTTTTTACATCTAAAATCGCCTGTGCAAAGTCAAAAGCATCACTTTCAGCCATATCAAGTATAGCGAAAGCCATTTTCATTGCGCTTTTCTTGCCAACACCGTTAAGGGAACGGAATTTTTCAATTAAATCATCAAGTGGTTTAATTAAATTATCCATTAAAATAAGCCACCCATACCGCCCATACCGCCAAGAGGACCGCTGATCTTTGCCATCTCCTCGTCAGTTGTAGCATTAACCTTTTTGATTGCCTCGTTTACACAAGCAACAATAATATCTGAAAGTGTTTCAATATCGTCAGGATCAACAATTTCCTCGGCAATATCCATTGAAAGAATTTCGCGCTTGCCGTTAATCTTTACCTTAACAACACCGCCGCCTGCTGATACCTCATACTCTCTTTCCTCAAGCTCAGCTTGCTTTGCTTGCATATCCTCTTGCATTTTTTGAGCCTGCTTAAGCATTTCATTCATGCTTGGACCCTTTGGCATAATAGCTTTCATAGTATATCTCCTTGTTAATTAAAAATATCTAAATCTGATTTTTCTGTTTTTGATTTTTTAAATACTATTTCAATCTGTGTATAAGAATCAATGCTCATATCACAGCAGAGCATAGCATCAAAAATTGCCTTTTTGTTTTTATCCATAGCTAACATAGTAGCCATTAGCTTTGCAGTAGTGAAAATGTAGTATTTGTTATTCTTTTCGGAATAAATACAGTCGCAGCTCTTTAAAAAGCTTCCTACCGCAGCATCTCTTTCCTCAACCTTTTGTATGATTTCATCCCAATTGTCAAGCTTGTAGCTGTTGTCCCTTGCGCTGCTTGAAGCGTCATTTACCTGCTTTTCAACCGTGTTATCATTTTCTTGCTTATCCTCGATAGCTTGATTTTGTGGCTCATTAGCAATTTCCTCATCGCTTTCTACCTCACGAATAGGTGATGACTCGTTATTGCTTGGTATATCCGCTGTTACAGGATTAATAACTCCCTTAGAAAGAAGCTTAACCTTATCCTCAAGTGAAGCAAGCCTTGACAAAATAGCATCGTTAGAATCGCTTAATTTAGGATCGCACATTTTCATTAATGTGATTTCCGCAATAAGACGCTTGCTTGCAGGATTTCTCATCATATTTGAATATGCATCGTCAAGCAAGGATGCGTGATAAATAAGCGTAGCCATATTAAATAGAGAAGCGGTTTGTTCAAGAAGCTTTGCTTCCTGTGGAAGCAATTCAAGATATTTCGCGCTGCCCGATGACTTTTGAATCATCATATCTCTGTAAAAAGCGGTTAAATCACCAAAGAAAACTAAAACATCCTTAGATGAAACAACAATATCGTTAATTGTATCAAAAAGCAAGGAATATTTCTTTTCTGCAATATTTTTAGCAACCGTGCACATCTTATCGTAAGGGCTTGTACCTAAAATATTGTTTACAAGCTCGCCTGTAATAGTATCGTGTGAGCCTGCGCAAAGCTCCATAAGACTTATAGCATCACGCATACCGCCCTGTGCCGCCTTAGCAATAAGTGTTGCGCCCTCCTCGGTTAAATCAATATTTTCACAGGATGCAATATACATAAGCCTTTCAACCAAGGATTTAACCGAAATTCTACGGAATTCAAATCTCTGACAACGGGAAATAATAGTTGCAGGGATTTTATGAGGCTCAGTTGTAGCAAATATATATAAAACATGCTCAGGTGGCTCCTCAATAGTCTTTAAAAGAGCATTAAATGCGCTGTCAGAAAGCATGTGCGCCTCGTCAATAATGTAAACTCTCTTTTTAAGCATTGCAGGAGTGTACATAACATTATCTCTTAAATCTCTTATGTAGTCAACACCTGTATTTGTAGCCGCGTCCATTTCAATAACATCAGTTGTTGTAGCGGTATCAATCGCCTTGCAATTTTCACATTCATTACAAGGATTGCCGTCCTTAGGATTTAAGCAGTTGACAACCTTAGCAAGAATTTTAGCGCAGGTGGTTTTACCTGTACCGCGAGAGCCTGCAAATAAATACGCGTGAGAGGTTGAATTATGTGTAGCTTCGTGTCTTAAAATAGAAGTGATATGCTCCTGACCGTAAACATCGTCAAAAACAAACGGTCTATATTTTCTATATAATGCCTGATGCATAATTACCTCCTGAAAATAAGTAAATTAAAAACAAGCTGTCATATAAGATCATACACCCGAATTTCGAATTACCCTTCCATGCGCGAGCCAATGGTCTCCACTCGAGACAAGCACCCTCACGGCACATCATCACAACCACTTAGTGCTGCTTGGTCCCCCA
>JAFQAM010000359.1 GCA_017416885.1 Clostridia bacterium
AGCGAAGCAAGAAGAGCAGTAGAGCAGGGCGGCGTTACTGTAAATAATGAAAAGGTAACAGACTTTAAGAAGCTTTACACCAAGGAAGAGGTAGCCGAGGGCTTAGTAGTACGCCGCGGTAAGAAGGCGTATAAAAAGGTAATTATTTAATTATATAAAGGAGAGAGAATTATGGCAGAAAACGAGAAAAACTTTGATGAAGAAATTTCTCCCGATGAATTTGCAGATGATGATATTGTAACGTTACTTTCTGCAACAGGCGAGGAGATTGACTTTGTTGAAATTGCAGGAATTGCGCACAAGGGTAATTTCTATGCTATCCTTCAACCGGTTGAGCTTTTAGAGGGAATGGCTGACGATGAAGCGCTTGTTTTCAAGGTATCAAGAGGACCAGACGGCGAGGACAAATTTGAAATTGAGCTTGATGATGCAATCATCGATGCAGTATTCGCAGAATACAACAGATTGCTCGATAGCATCGAAAACAACGACGAGGAATAATAAAAAACCGCTAAGCATTAATTTGCTTAGCGATTTTTTCTATATCCTACACCCTACATCCTACATCCTACACCCTACATCCTATCATCTCGCATACGCATTAATCCACTTGCGTAGCTTATCTCTGTCAATTGTCTCAAACTGCTCCTTAGTAATTCTGAAGGACCAGTTATCATCACAGCTACCGGGAGTATTAAGTCTTGTATCCTTACCGTATTTCAGTAAATCCTGAATAGGGAATATAGTAAGCCCTGCGTGAGAAGCAAGCATTGAACGAATAACAGTATCATAGCAGTTATCCCAGTTTGCATCCTCATAACCAAAATAGTCAAGAAACTTATCTCTTGATGCTTTATCCAAATCCCAAACATAGCCAAGCAATGTATTATTATCGTGTGTGCCTGTGTATGCAACGCAATTATTTGGATAATTATGAGGCAAATGCATTGAATTGTCCTCGCCTAAAAGACCAAACTGTAAAACACGCATACCGGGATATGTGCTATCCTTAACAAGCTTTTCTACCTCAGGCGTAATTTCGCCAAGGTCCTCAGCGATAACCAATTTATCCTTGCAAATATTCTTAAACGCATTAATTAAATCCATTCCGGGACCCTTAACCCAAACACCGTTTTTTGCGGTTTTTTCAGTAGCAGGAATAGAAAAATAGCTTTCAAGACCTCTGAAATGGTCAATTCTTACTCCGTCAAAAAGCTCGCACATAAAGGACATTCTTTCCTTCCACCAGGAGTATCCGTTTTCCTTCATCTTATCCCAATCATATAAAGGATTGCCCCAAAGCTGACCGTCCTCGCTGAAATAATCAGGCGGCACACCCGCAACATTAGTCGGCATATATCTTTTATCAAGCTGAAACTCACTTGGATTTGCCCACACATCACTTGAATCAAGAGCCACATAAATAGGAATATCACCTATAATGCCAACACCTCTTTTGTTTGCATATTCCTTAATATCAAGCCACTGTGTAATAGCTAAATATTCAATCACTCTCCAAGCATGTAATTCATCCTTGTTAGGTGTTAGCTCGGTCCATTCGTGCCAGCTCTTATCACCGTTTGCATGCCTTAAAGCCATAAATTCACAAAAGCGCTCTGTCTGTGGATGCTTGCTGTAAAAATCATCAAGCTTCTTAGTCTCTAAAAATCTTGAAGCAGCCTTCTTTAAAAGCTTCATTCTTTCATAAGCAAGTCTTGAAAACTCACAGGCGTTAGGACTTTTTTGCATAGCATCCTTCAATTCCTGTCTTGTTATAAGCTCCCTGCTATATAGCTTTTCCAAATCTATAAAATATGGATTTACACTGAATGCCGAATAGGATTTGTAAGGCGAATTATATTCATCAGGAATACAAAACGGTAAAACCTGCCAATATTTAAAGCCGCAGTCGGCTAAAAAATCAATAAAATCATATGCGCTTTTAGAAAATGCACCCTCTGAATAATCACCCCAAAGAGATGAAATATGCATTAAAACGCCGCTTGCTCTTTTCATAAAAATCTCCTTAAATAAATGTACCCTTACTGGGCTCAAACCAAATTGCCTCGGAACGATAAATCCTTGAGCCTTCGTCCGTCCTTTGCTTTGAAAGGTTTTTACCTTCCTGCACCAAAGTCTGAACAAATTCTCTAACGATTTATTCGTTCGGAGGTGCGTAGCAGTTTCAAAGAGGAAAATAGGTTGGTAGGCAAGGCGAAAAGGTGAAGGCGATTAAAAAATCGGCAAGACTTTTCAACGCAGAATAGCAATCTATTTTCCCTTTAAAACCAAATTGGTTCGAGCCCAGTAAGGGTACTATTATTTTATCATAGAATAAATCTTATTTCAATATAAATATATGTTGTTTTTTTATCAAATTTATGGTAAAATGAAGAAAATAATACCCTTGCGGAGGATAAAAATGAAATACGAAATCAATACCTACAAAAATTATGATTTAGGTAATTTACCAAAGGATTCTATAAAGGAGCTTGAGGAATACTCACGCATTTCAGCAAGTGAAGGCGCAGTTCTTCTTGAAAATAAAAATAACCTCTTGCCACTTAAAAAAGGCGATAAGGTGTCCGTATTTGGCAGAATTCAAAGAGAATACTACAAGAGCGGAACAGGCTCAGGCGGACTTGTAAATGTTAAATATGTAACCAATATCGTCGATAGCTTAAAGAACGACGGCACAGTGGAAATTAATGAAGAGCTTTTAAATATCTACGAGGAGTGGAAAAAGGAGCATCCGTTTGATGCAGGCAAGGGCTGGGGACAAGAGCCTTGGTGTCAGGAGGAAATGGAAATTTCTCTTGATGTTATCGAAAACGCAAAAAAATTCGGTGATATTGCAATTATCGTAATCGGCAGAACAGCAGGCGAGGACAGAGATAATTCAGCAACCGAGGGCAGCTATCTTTTAGCGCCAAAGGAGGAGGAGCTGATAAAAAAGGTTTCCTCTGTGTTTGAAAAAACAATTGTGCTTCTTAATGTGGGCGCAGTAATTGATATGAAATTTGTTAAGAAGTATAATATAGCTTCCGTTATCTATTTATGGCAGGGTGGTATGTGCGGCGGTCTTGCTTGCGCAGATATCTTAACAGGTAAGGTTAATCCAAGCGGTAAGCTTGCCGATACTGTTGCATATGATATTAGCGACTATCCCTCAACAGCCAACTTCGGCGGTAAGGAATATAACCTCTATAAGGAAGATATCTATGTTGGCTACCGTTATTTTGAAACCTTCAATCAAAACGCGGTTTTATATCCCTTCGGCTACGGATTATCATATACAGATTTTGAAATTACAGCCACAGCTGCCGAGGAAAACGGAAAAATTACAGTTGAAGCAACCGTTAAAAATATAGGCGATGTAGCAGGCAAAGAGGTAGTTCAGGTTTACTTTGGCGCGCCTAACGGAAAATTAGGCAAGGCTAATAAGGAGCTTATCGCATACGAAAAGACAAAGCTGCTCCAAAAAGGAGAATCACAGACACTCTCTCTTACATTTGATGTTGACGCAATGCGCGCCTACGACGATAGCGGTGTAACAGGCAATAAGTCCTCATATGTGCTTGAAGCAGGACAGTATGTAATCTATGTAGGCAATAGCGTAAGAAGCGCAGAGCCAACCTACATCCATACAGAAAGCGAAACACGAGTTGTAGAAAAATGCGCCGAAGCATTATCTCCGACAAAGGAATTTGAGAGAATGAAAAAAGCAGAAAATGGCGACCTTGTGTACGAAAATGTACCAAATCGCACATATTTTGTTCCCGAAAGAGTTAAAAGCAATCTACCAAATGAAATTGCATACACAGGCAATAAGGGCATTAAGCTTGACGATGTAAAAACAGGCAAGAATACAATGGACGAATTTATCGCGCAGCTCAGCGATAGCGAGCTTTGCTGCGTAGTTCGCGGCGAAGGTATGAATAGCCCTAAGGTTACACCGGGCACAGGCTCTTGCTTCGGCGGTGTTACCGAGGAGCTTATTTCCTACGGTATTCCAATCGTATGTACAACAGACGGCCCGTCAGGCATCAGAATGGATAGCGGACTTTTGGCCACAAGTATGCCAAACGGAACTTGCCTTGCTTGTACATTTAATAAGGATTTAATTTGCGACCTCTATGCGCTTGAGGGCGTGGAAATGACCGCATACGAAATTGATGTAATCTTAGGCCCGGGTATCAATATCCACAGAAATCCGCTAAACGGCAGAAACTTTGAG
>JAFQAM010000360.1 GCA_017416885.1 Clostridia bacterium
CCTCTTTAAATTTTAATATCCCGCTTTTTTATTGGCTTTTGATATTTCGGTAACCTTAATTAAGCAGTCCTCTTTATCCTTAATTTCATTTTCAAGCTTCTTTATATATTCCGTAAAGTCCTTATTTTTGAAAGAAGGAGCAGTGGTATAAGCATTATAAACAGACTCTATTGTCTCAATATACTTTTTAACCTCTAATTTAAATGAGGTTGCGCCAAACCAAAATCTACCGTCACTTAATGCGCTTGCGAGATTTCTGACTCGCTCCATTCTTTTGTATAGCTCTTGGTATTTTAGCTTATACTGCTCTAATGTAATCATAAGTATCTCCTATCAGCAATCTCTGTTCAATTTATAGCTGCCACTCTTTAAAATTTCCACAAGCTGAGCCATATCGGTAATTTCATCATCAGTGAAAATGCCGCCGTTAGCAGGGGATGTGATATAGTGATAATCAGTGCCGGAGGTTTTAATCAGATTATATTTCTCCGCCCACATATTTGCAATTTCATTTCTTGAATCGTGACCGAAATGACCGTTGAATACCTCAACTCCGTCAATCATACGCGGCTCAATCACCATCATCCAGTTTCTGAAGGGATGAGCTTGAATAAAAAGCATATTGTTTTCCTTGGCAAGATTATGGAATTTTTCTGCGTGTAAATCAAATATATCAGGATGCTCATATAAAAATTCTTTTGTTAAGCCAAAAACCAGATAATCGTTATTGCTTCCGTTAAATCTCAGCTCAGCGCCAAAAAGTATATTCAGCTTACCCTCGGCATCATTTTTTAAGCTTTCGTAAGCGCCATGAAATTTATCAACAAAGCCCTTCCAATCATTTGGACAAACCGCATCTACTGTATATTGGCTTAAATGGTTTGTTAAAGCAATCGTCGAATAACCGCCGTTTACAAATGTATCAATAATTTCCTGCCTGCTTACTCTTGCGCATTGACTGATATCCTTGGAGTGGCAGTGCAGCTCTGTTTTAAACATCATAAAATCACCTCTTTTTCAAATTAACTATATTATATACCTAAATAAAATTAAAATCAATATTAAATTAAAAACTGCTCACAAAACTGTGAGCAGAATTTATTATAATGTATCGTAAATCAATTTGCTTTCCGATGGCTTTTCATTATCAAATGAGAACGATTCATTCAGCTTTTTTTCGCATCCTTCGAATAAAGCTTCATTTGATGAATATAATACGCAAAGGGTGTCACCCTCATTTACATATTCACCGTATCTGCATTTTAGCTCAATGCCGGCTGAGTAATCAATAATATCATCCTTTTTCGCTCTGCCTGCGCCTAAAAGCATAGAAGCAATACCGACACATTCAGCATTGATGTTAGAAATATAACCGCATTTCTTCGCCTTGTATTCCTTTTTGCATTTTGCGTTTAGTAACAATTCGGGCTGATTGATTTTTGATATATCTCCGCCCTGCAATGATAGCCATTCCTTCATTTTGTTAAGCGCGTTGCCGCTTGCAATAGCATCATTAACACGGCTTTTGGCTTCCTTGATATCAATGTTCAATGCAAGGGATACCATATTGGAAGCAAGGGAGATACAGATTTCAGTAAGATTTTTTTCGCCCTTGCCTGATAAAACCTGCACAGCCTCATAAATTTCCAATGCGTTACCCACAAATAAGCCAAGAGGCACATCCATATTTGTAATTAACGCGCGAACGCTTCTGCCAAATTTAGTACCGATATCAATCATAGCGGATGCTAATGCTTTTGCGCTTTCCACATCCTTCATAAAAGCGCCGCTGCCGCACTTAACATCTAAAACAATAGACTGAGCGCCCGAGGCAAGCTTCTTTGACATAATGCTTGATGCAATTAAAGGAATAGAATCAACAGTAGCCGTTACATCTCTTAAAGCATACAGCTTTTTGTCCGCGGGAGCTAAATTTCCGCTTTGACCTGTTACCGCAATGCCGATTTTTGTTACCTGCTCTAAAAATTCCTCGGAGGATAGAGAGGACTTGTATCCCTCAATAGACTCTAATTTATCAACAGTTCCACCTGTATGACCAAGACCGCGCCCTGACATTTTTGCCACCTTGCAGCCAAGGGACGCAACAATAGGCGCGACAATCAATGTTGTTTTGTCACCAACACCGCCCGTGCTATGCTTGTCAACAGATAATTTTCCAAATCTGCTTAAATCAACCAAATCTCCTGAACGCATCATAGCGTCAGTTAAATAAAAGGTTTCATTTTCATTCATAGAGCTGAAGCAAACCGCCATAAGAAATGCAGACACCTGATAATCAGCCACACTTCCGTCCATATAGCCGTTAATCATAAACTCAATTTCTTCCTTGGAAAGCTCAAGCCCCTGTCTTTTTTTATAAATTATATCGTATGCTCTCATTTTAATTGATCCTTATTAAATCTGTGTGGCAAAAGCTCATCAAGAGTGTGAACTCTTATTTCCTTGCCGTTATATAAAACAATTTGAAAATCACCGTCGCAAAACTCACTCATAAACTGTAAGCAAACGCCACAGGGATAGCAAAAATCAGTAATTTCATCAAGTCCGCCCACAATGCAAATAGCCTTGAATTTTCTTGCGCCAACTGAAACCGCTTGCATAAACGCGCCTCTTTCTGCGCAAATTGTAGCGGAGTATGAAGCATTTTCAATGTTGCAGCCATAATAGCATTCATCGTTTGCATCTAAAAGATATGCGCCAACCTTAAAATTTGAATAAGGCGCATACGCTCTTTGTCTTGTAAAAATCGCAAGCTGAACAAGCTCGTTGTAATTTATATCCATTAAATAACCCCCTTTATATCAAATCTGCAAGGGAAGTGCCCTCGCACTCATATCCAACCTTAAATAAATCGCCA
>JAFQAM010000361.1 GCA_017416885.1 Clostridia bacterium
CATCTACAATAGTAGAAATTAAAAAGGATTGTTAAATCTATTTCGGTACATACTTAATGGTTGATATCTACAATAGTAGAAATTAAAAAGGATTGTTAAATTTGATGGTTAGCTCGGATGCAGCTCTGTTCATCTACAATAGTAGAAATTAAAAAGGATTGTTAAATTTCCCTCGGGGATTACTACTGTTTCATTAGCTCTGTTCATCTACAATAGTAGAAATTAAAAAGGATTGTTAAATCCTTTCTCAGAGGATGGCGCCACACAATCTACAATAGTAGAAATTAAAAAGGATTGTTAAATCCTTGTATAGTCAAATTGACTAAATTTATATTCGTTTTCAATAAAATAATCTTGTTTTTTTGTGCAACTTTCATATTTAACAACCCTTTCCGTTAACCATTATAGCATACAAGGACTGAGGTTTGCAATATTTATATTACAATTATGTCCTTTTCTTCATTTTTTGCATATCCATAGCGTTTAATTTCTGTTCTTGAATCCATAATAAATATATAAACACTATCTTGTTGATTGAATTTTTTTGAAAATTTATTCTCTATATCTTGGGCTATATTAGTTAAAATTCTATCGCTGTTTTGTATTTGAAATACGGAATACTGCATTCGGTTCCCATATTTTCCTAAATATTTTGAAAATTTCGTTCTCAATTTATCATCAGATATATCGTAGCTTATAACTATCATTCATAATTCCAAACAGGAAAATTTTCCTTTGTTATTCCTTTCATTATTGCTCTATAAAAATCTCTAACATATGTATATATTTCTATTTTATGTTCGTTTATCTCTTTCAAAAATATGGATGCGTATTGAGATGATTTACAATATTTCAAGCACCATTTTTTGTTATATATTTCAAAGTCCTCTTCCTTAAATTGATATAAATTAATAGACTGTTTTATTTGATTGTCTATTAAGCAACGAAAAGGCTCAACCAAATCGCATATTAAGGACTTTCTCATATAAAACTGACGGTGCAGCACGCCTACATACTTATCAAATCCAAATAAGCCGACAATAGCATCTATATAAGAAAACAGTATAGTATATCCAATATCCATAAGAGTGTTAACCATATCTATTTTTGTTCGTGGCTTTCGCGAATTCCATTGTATATTATCAAAATGCGCTACAAAATATAATCTTGATGCGCTTCCTTCCACGCCCATTATGGATTGTATTCCGTCCGCATTATTCACCGACCGAAAATAGGATTCTAATTTTTGTATTGTTTCTTTTGTAAATTCAGATTTTTTTCTATTCTTTTTCAGCGTAGATATTTGATTTCTTATTTTGTTTTCAACAATAAACTTTCCTGCCTGTAATTCATTATATGAATACTGCTTTTTTCTCAATAAAACATTTCCTTCCGCGCTATTACATATTGTACCAATCATCCTAAAGGTGGTGCTCAGCAAAACTATGGAAAATCCAAATTTTTTCGCTCTTTCAATCAATCCGCTTGTTATAGTGATATGGCCTACTACAAACACCGCAAAAAGTCTATAACAAGTAGATTGATGAATTGTTTTACCGTATTTATCAGTTATAACAATGTTATCATTTTTGAACGATAATTTTTCGCCATCAACAGTTGTCAAAAACACTATTTGCTTGTAAGAAAAATCATTAATCGACATCATTGTCTATTACCTCTCTATCGCAATATGGAGCATATATACATTTTTTGCATTTTTCCGCATTGGTTTGATAAAAATTATCCATATCAAAGTCTTTCATTTGCTGAATCACGCTTTCAAATTTCAAAAGCATATTTTTATTTCGCTCAGGCAAGTCAATATTATAATTTTTATTATCATCTATGCTATGAATTATCAGTCTTTCGACATCATATCCCATTTCAGTCATAGCAAAATATTGTGCATATATCTGATAAATATAGCCGTCATACACGGTTGTGACTTTTTTCTTTCGTTCAACCAAGGTTTTGCTATTTATATCATAGCAATCTATTTTTCCAATTAAGCCATATTTCTCGCAATACACCTCTTTTGCGTACAAAAAATCTTTTTTGTTGCTTAAGGTATTATTGTCAATTGTTTCGTGAGCTTTTGTGCCATTGATTTGGCTTTTGCCCTGATATAAATTCTTTTCCACGCCTGAATATAAGCTGTGAAAATAAATAGATACAGGGCAAAAGATGAAATCATTAAGCATTGAAATGCTAATTGGATTTTCCATTATTTTTGATAGTCCTTGCTTTGAGCAAATTTTAAGAAATTATAGAGCTGCTGCCCCTTTTCATCAGCGATAATCTTGCCGTCCTCAATTTGTGTTTTTACTAATTGTAAGCCTTTGAGGGCAATATGGTATGCTCCGTTAGCATCACCGTCGCAAGGCTCATTTTCTGACGCTTTGCGTGTGTCATAAAATTTACCGTCTTTTTGAACAGGTGACAAAATAAAGTCATTATCTGCGTTTTCGTATCTTAATTGTAGAGTTACAGATAATAGCCATAATAATGTTTTGAAAAAGCTCTTGTCATCTACTTCCATTATTTGTGCTTTTAGATTTGATGTATAATCAATTCCATATTTCTCAAATAGCTGCTTCATTTCTTCAGTTACATCAACCTCTCTTGTTGTGTCATAGCCATCAATTTTAGTATGAGCTATTCTCTTTTCGCCTATTGTATAAATGCTCCAACTATCTTTAAAATCTCTTTGATTTAAAGTAAATTTGCTGTATTTAAAATCGAATCTAAAGCAATCTAAAGAATCATAACATATTTCATCAAATTGTCCTATAAACTCTTTTGACTTGTTTACGCTTTCGTATTTTAACTGTGCTGATGTAAACAGATTTACAAAGCCTGTGTTGAAATCTATTTTTGAAGTGTTTCTTGCAGGAACATAGAAAATAAAACCGGATTGCTTGCCTAATCTTTCAAAGCTTTCAAATTCCGCACTTAATTGATATGCGCGCCTTGCTCCGCCCTCTTGATTAGAAGGTAGATTTTTCAGCATACAATAATTAAGCTTATCAATTAATGCTTTTTCAAAATTTTGATAAACTTGCTTTTCAATGTGGATTCTTCCTTGCTTAAAGCCGCGATTTAAATCCTCCATAACTATAATTGACGGATGTTTCATCATTAGCTTTACAATTTCATGCACAACTTGAGATAAATAGCCTGATTTTACATCCTTGATTTTTGTTACCGCTTCCCAATTTCTGCGTTCATCTAATCTTATTTTTTCTAATGAATCTAACTTTTCGTGGTAATCAGTGTTTGAAACAACATTAAAGGACCTTTGATATACGATATTTCCTTTCAAGTCAATACAGCTTATGTAAATAAGATTTCTTTCGCCTCTATCGATGCCGATAATATGGAAATCATCACTTGCTTCAATATGCCTTAATACGGCTTCGTTGAATTTTTTATATTTTTCATCAACGCTGTTGTTTATTGTGATTGGTACATGGAATAAAATTCTTTCTTGAGCATATCGTTTATCCTTAACTATATCGTGTGGCGCTTTTCTAAACAATAAATTTGGATACTTTTTCTCCAACTCATCTATTGTTGCCCCATTTTCAACATCACAGATTGCAAGCTTGTATATTTCTTCATTTACCGCCCTTCCAAGCTTGTCTTTTTTGCGTATTAATATGCTATTTTCCTTATGCACAAAAGGATTTTCAATACTTGACGGTCTATAAAAAAGCTCCGCTTGACCGTTTAATTTGAATATAGGTGTTTTTAAATTTTCTTCTGTAAACAATTCCTTCCAATAAATTGTGTGCAGGTTAGGATTTCCTGTTGACTTTTCAGAAAAGTCTTTGTTGTAAATTTGGAAAAGATATAGTTTACCGTCTTTTACTGCCTTTTTCATTGTCGCATCATCAACATATGAAAAAGAAACTTGATATGCTTGCTTTGATATTTCATTATAAAAATCGGAAATATTTTCATAATCTTTAGTGTCGGAAAATTTAAAACCAAATTTAGACCAATCTGGATGTTCATTTATTTTTTCTTTGAAGTAGTCAATCAAATCATGACAGTATTTCAAATCAAAATTCTTTTCACTCTTGATATGTTTTTTGGCATTGTAATTGTTTAAAACATAGTCACTTGCGCCAAAAGTGCTTAACCCTTTTTTAGAAAAAAATACTTTAGGCAACATTTTGTTTGGTCCGGGTAAGTATTTATAGACCATTTTAGCATAACAATTTTCCCTTTTCTCATCACTTTCACTTAACACAGGTTTGTCCTTAGCATTCATTATTCCTAAGTAATACTTTCCACCTTTTAAGAATAACATGCCTAAACAACTGCTTTCTTTATTTTGATCCCAACCATCTAATAAAGTTGGTGAATCAAAATTGAGTTTATATTTTTCAGTGGAATACGGTGCTTTTGTAGCGTAGTTTCTTATCATATTATAGAGAGGAATGTTTTCGCGTAAAACGCTATATATTTTTTCATGCACTCCGTAAAACAGTGGTTCTTTTTCGTTATCATCATTAGCACAAAAGATTTTTAATAGTTTTTCAAGTTTTTGTACCAAATCCATATAGTTTTTGATTTCAACATATGATGAAATTTTAGCATTAAATTGTAACAACTCTTCTGCTTTTAAAATTTCACCTTTTAATTCAACTATATTTTTATACACTTTTTCAAGCAAGTCAACTTCACTACATTGTTGTAATTCTTTTAAAGCGTACTCATCCTTGCTTTTAATCCCGTTGTTTGCAAGTCTATCTTTTAAAGCGCGCCAATCATTGTCAAAAGACACCACGGATAACGAAGGAACCATTTTTTTATCAACATATATTTTGTCTAAATCTACATTTTCTTTTGAGAAAACAAGTTGCAAATCATCGACAAAATTGTTTAAAGTGCTGTTCACCGTCAAACAATACCTTTTCAACGCCTCGTTAAGAGCGTAGTCCGATTCAAACATATCAGATACAAAAGACACGGTTTCTCTATCGCTTAATATTTGTTTGTATAAAAGTTTGAATACTATTTTTTTATTCAATAGTCCTTGTTGATAACAAATATTACAACTTTCGTTAACACCTTTTTGTTTTGTTATACCGTCACTTGCCGTTATACCACCTATTATGCTATTGTAAAAATCAATTCCCTTTTGTGATAAAACATTATTAAAAAATTCAAGACTAAATATTTTGTTTAATGGATATACACCCAGCAATCTTTCAGTATCTTTTTCGATTTGAGTTTTGACTTCTTCGCTTAAGTCATTAAAAAGTTTAATGTTTGATACAAACTGTGGAAAAATCTCGTTTACTATTCTATATGCAATAGCAGTTGAACCATCTTCCTTATACATATTATCTCGCGCTTGTTGATAATTAGTAAAGTATGTTGCGAATTTATTGAAACTATGGAATAGATCAACATTATCTTTCATTTCGGGCACATAATAATCACCCGCTATTGCATTATTGATTAATGTTTTTGGTGCAAGTAATTCCATTTTCTTTTTATCTTTTACAAACTTTGATATTTTAGTCCTATATTTCTTTTGAACCGCCTCTAAATCTTTTTTAAGATTTTTATCTTTTTGTGCTGATATCAACGCTTCATATAGCTCGCTCCAATCATTTGAGTAAGCGCTCATTTGATCATCAATGTATTTTATATGGCACTTGTCAAGTATTGGCTTGATTCTTTCGTAATTTGTTGCCCTTTCCTTGTCTGTGAGAAGCATACCGTTCTTTCTAATATGGTCAATTGTTTCAAATTGTGGAATTAGTGAAAAACGGAGCGTTTTGGATATGCTATAACAATTTGTGAAATTAGAGTAAAAGCCCGACATATGAAATCTCCTAACTTATATTTGTTTTATTAATTATATTATACCACTAATGGAATTTTTTGTCAAGTTTTTGGTGTACCAAAAGAGAGACTTCAAAATTTGATTTTAAGGAAATTTATGATATAATTAAAGGTTAGGGATTACATAAAAAATATACCCTATGCAGCAGAGAGGATGCTACATAGGGCGGGGGATAGACAAATCAATGCGGAGCATTGTATGGAATCAGCCGTAGGCTGTATGGAATCCGTACGGAGTACGGTATGGAATCAATGCGGAGCATTGTATGGAATCAGCTGCAGGCTGTATGGTTAATGGAGGCGGTCAACGACCTTGGAGCGATATTTGATGAACTGGATTTCGGTCATTTGTGCGATGCAGGATTTTACATCGCGATATGCTTGAATGAATTCCGAACAGAAGCAGCCGAGGTTTTCGAGCTCGTCAATTCTTCTGTCAAGCTCCTTTAACACAGCTTCCTTGCCTTGATTTTGCTTTAGTCTGATATCGAACAGCAAATCAAGCTTGAAATTTGAAAGCCACTGCTCCGGCTTGATTGGAGTAACGGAATCTGCGCTTGTGTTTGCCAGATGCTTTTGAATTATCATCGGCAAAATTCCCAACGCAACAATGGCGCTTTGTTTAATATTCAGCAATTCCGGTTTCTTTACTCTTGATTTCATATCTAAATAGATTTGCTCAGCAATTTTAGCCGGGCTGCAATATGCTCTGTTAAGATAGCCGCGCTTGGGGGCTACCTTTTCTATTTCGGTAATAAATTCTGCGCCGTCATCCATCAGCTCGTTGCAGGCTCTGTTAAGGTCATTGCCTACAATTGATTTATAGTTATCTACAATTGAATTCTTTATCTTGGGCTTCTTATAGGAATTTTCCCGATAATCCTCATCGTCATAATAGCCCTCTAATTCAAGAGTTTCCTTGATATAGTAGCGGTTCGCTTCGGGATCAAAGTTATTGTATTTTAACTCGTATTGCTTTTCCTTGCGCTCTACATCTGTTCTTCTAAAGTACGGTGTCATTCTTGATTTGAGATTGGAGCCTACTCTTGATCTCACATAGAATTCGCCCAAATCAAGCTCGTCTAAATCGCTTTTTCTTACTACGGGAATGCTTTGCGTGTGTACGGACAGATTAGCGACGCCCGAATCGCCGATGCCGGCAGACATTACAAGTCCTTCCTTTTCGCCCATTGATTTTGCAAAGCGTTGCTTTGATAAATCATTATTGCAGCCTAAAAACATATGAATATCACAGTTATCAAGAATCGTTGCGGCAACCTTTTCACCGTAAACCTGGTCAAGCTGTTCAAGAGTCTGAACGGACATTTGCAGCCAGATTTTGCGTGAACGGAGCGTTGAAATCTTATTGCTCATATTTGGAAGCTGAGGAAGGTTGCCCATTTCGTCGGCGAGAATAATAAAATCCTTATCAAGGCATCGGGCAGGATTTCTGTCCGCCTTTTCGGAAAGCGTATTAATTAAATCGTTCATAAACATCAATGCGATGCTGTTTGTAACCTGTGAACGGTTGTCTGTGATTAAGAATATTGCATAATCCTCCTCGCACTCTGCAATTTCCGAAACAAGGACATCGCTCTTTGCGGTTAAGGCGGCTATTGTAGCTGTGGAATATCTATTAAGCTCAGAGTTAAGGCTGGATGTATAGCCATCACGGGTAACGCTTGCTTTGATATCATAATAAGAGCCTAAGGCGCCTGAAACTACCTTATTATCGTCTGCTCTTCTTAACCACTGAATCAGGTGCTTATAATCATCGTCGGTAGTAAATGATGTTCTGATAACATTATCAAGTGTGAACTTTTCCTTATCCATGCCAAGGTCGGGACACTCATAATCGTGAAGCAATGTATAAAGGATTGCTCTTAAGCATCCTCTTCCGCCCTCTGACCAGCTAAGGTTCTTGGGATCGTGATTTACGACAATGATTTCCGCAAGCTCATTTATGCTTCTGTCCAGCTGATCCTTAAGGCTGAAATATCTTGAAAGAGCCACCGAGCTTGCCTCTGCAACGCTGTCATATTTTCCGCCCATAAAGTCCTTGCTGATAGATTTGTCCGCCATTGATTTTTCAATCATACAGCATTCGGCATAAGCATCAAAGATTGTGGCTAACGGGTTATAGCTTGCTGAGAAAAACGGATTTCTTGCATCGATAATTCTGACCTTATAGCCTGCATCCTCATACTTTTGCGCGTGCTTTATGTATAAATCGCCCTTAAGGTCAAAAATAAGCAATGAAGGTCTTTTTTCTTTTTTCATTTTAGAGTAAAAATCTATGCTGTTATCATAAAGCACTGTTGTTTTACCCGAGCCCGTTGAGCCTATGATAAGGTCGTGGGACATTGGATAAAGAAGCACATTTTCGTCATCCATATAGACAGGCTGTCCTATTTCATCCAAAAACGGAATTTCGCTTTGCTTTATCCATTTACCGCCTTTTATCTCAGCGTTAGCGGAGCAATCCACACATTTGGAATCCTCGTGCGCAAATTTATTGGAATCAAGCAAAAGCTGTTCTATATTTTTTAAGCTTAAGTTCATAATTTTCTCCTTTCATAATTTTCATAGAAGCGCCCAATAAATGAGCGCTTCAAATTTATTGACCGAAGCCGATTCTTGATGAGCTGTTTTGAGAGAAAACTGATTTTTCGATTTTCGCTCTTTCCGACTCGCTTAAATTAGCCTTGGCATTATTTTCGATTTCGGTAAGCCAATCAATGTAAAGTCTTTCATCGTCACCGATAACCTGTGATTTTAAAGCATATTCATATGCTTTTAAGTAATTATTTGAAATGTTAGAAACAATTGCAAGGTATTCAGTTAATGGAAGCTTCTTTTCGTTTCTCATTGCTTTTTCAAATGCGTCGATTGACTTTTCGTATCTGCCTCTTGCATATTCGTAAAAGCCGATTTCCAAGTAGTTATTATCCTTTTGTACGGTTCTGTGCCATACCAATTCGTTTGAATATTGCACCTTATTTAAATTGCCTATAAAAATTTCATTTAATGCTGTGATTGCGTTATACAAAGCAGCTGAAATATTGTTCTTAAAATATGCGTAAAGTAAAAAGTTCTTGCAGCCTACCGGGTTTCCGATATCCTCATTTTCAATATATCTGGAAGCATTGATAAGCTCATTGATCTGCTCGGAAGCAAAGCCGTCTGATTTTGCGATTAAGTATAAAATTCTGTCCTTCTGTGCGGTTGAGTAAAATCTTCCCAATACTGCCATATAGTAATTAAAGAAGACCATTTTGATTTTCATATTCTCCATATTTTTTCTCCCTTCCTTTTGATGACTTTATTATATATTACTTATATTTTTAACTTGCGTATTTTTTCCAATATAAAAGGCTCACGAGATGTCCCGTGAGCCTCTTTTTAAGTTTTTTCGATTAGTGGCGGTTGATTGATACAGCTGTTTTCAAATGCGTTTTTGGCTATATACCAATACTTATTGCTTATAGGGAGCTGCTCCAACGATTTTGTTTCGGCTAATGCTAAGCTTCCTATATATTTAATATTATTTATGCCCGAAAGGTCTGTAAGCTTAGCGCATCCGTAAAATGCTTTATTCAAAATGAATGTAGCGCTCGCTTGGCTATTGTCAGCTACGGTTTTTAATGATGTTAAGCGGTTGCAGCCGTAAAATGCGCGACTTCCGATACAGGAAATTCCGTTCGGTAAATCCACATTCTCGATATTTGAGTTTTCAAATATTGATGAAGGAATAGCCTTTGATTTAAGCTGAGTCAAATCAACGCTTTTTAGGTTTATAGCATTGGCAAACGCGTACGGAGAAACATTCTCTGCGTCGATAAGCTCGAATTTCTGAATTTCCTTGTGAATTGGATATTTTATGAGCTTTTTTGTTTTTTTCTCGTATAAAATTCCGTCCTTTTCAAAATACAGGTCGTTATTTACCTTGAACTCCTTGCACACGCAGTATTTGAATGCGCTTTTGCTTATGCTGCGGACATTTTCTGAAATCTCATAGACTCCGTCCTCGCTTATGGGCCGTGTGGCGCAAATCAATTTTCTGCCGTTTTTGCTGTATAGCGATCCCTTTTTGGATTTACAGAATATATTTTTACTGCTTACAACCAGATGCTTTGAATACAGCGCGCACTCCATGCTTTTTGTCTGCTCGCCCTCTCTGTATTCCGAATAGCTGCTCTCTGATGCTCTTGCAGCAAGGTCAACATCCTTCATATGGCGCCGAACATTAATATTCCAAGGTATAAATGCTGATTTTACATTTTCAAAATCAACAAGAGTGAAAAAATATTTAGTCAGGCTTCCCCAATTAACAAGCGTTTTGTTTTCATTTATATCGGCAAGGTTACCGTCACAGCATAAAACCACTATATTTATAATATTTTTTATAGCTTCTATGTGCTTTTTTGCTTGCGCGCCGCTTTGCTTTTGATTTATATCAGCTTTATCAAGCTGACGGATGAAATTATTGACAGCAGAATATATTTCATCATTTTTTTCGCCGTCAGCATTATCGCCCTTATTAAAATATTTTTTAATGAATCTTTTTTTGATTTCGCCTATCCAATACGGCGATAGATTTCTTTTTATATCTGCTGATTCGTCAAAATAAAAATGGTGTATCTTGACGCGCTCATTTTTCATTGATTCGCTGAAAAAATCAAGGAGCCATATGCTCTTAAAATAGTCCTCATACAATTTGTGACTGAATACTGCCCGATAGTATTTTGTGTCGCGGTTATCATTACTACCGTTAACTGATTCCGTTTCGTTATATTCGGTAAATCTTATTATGTGGTCTAATTTATTATTTTTAATAAACGCTTTAGCCTCTGCAAGCTGAGCATCATCCTTTGCATATTTTCGGACACAGTATTCTGCCACATCGCCAATATGCTTATTAAAAAGCGGCTCGCTGCCGTTACGGTTGCAGGAATTATATATTTTTCTCAAATATGCTTTGATTAAATCCTCTGCTGTATGAATATGCTTGGGACCGCTGTTATTAAGCTTCAAAAAAATTGACATAAGCATCGGGGATCTTAAAAGCTCTATAAGCCTTTTGTCCTTTCTTGCAAGCACCGACGGCGCAACTGCGCTTATCTGATTTTCTAAAAGCGGTAAAAACTCGCCTGTCACCGTGCCTGCAAATGCGCTTCTTATGCTTACGCTTTCCCTTGATGTCATAATAAAGCGATTGCTAAGCCGACTAAGCTCGCCTATTTCCTCAAAAATCTTATCCGCGATTTCATCGGGAATTTCATCTAAGGTGTCGAATAAAATAATAAGATTTGTTTTGGAATTTTCTATCAATGCTCCCACATTGCAATTCTTATATCGGTTATTCAATACCGAGATAATCTTTTTTTCATAAAAGGATACCTCGCCGTTTTTAAAATCCTCGCCTGATAAATACAAATGCGTGGTTTTTCCCTTTTTAAAGGACAGGCTTTTCAGGTACAAGGCGCGAAGCGCGGTGCTTTTGCCTCCGCCTCCGTTGCCGAAAAGCAATACATTGCATTTATCTCGGCTTCTGTTTAAATAGCTTTCAATTGGCGTTGATGAGCCTATGCAGCCGTAGATATCATTTTCCACGCAGATATACGACAGAAGGTCGCTGTTTATTTCCTCCAAAAGCTGACCTATGCGTATTCCGTTATCGCTTTTCAGCTCGCGATGCTCCTTAAAATATTCCTTTTTCAAATCCGCTATCAGCTTATCATAGCAGCCTTGTTCGCCGCTTCCCTCAATCAATGTATTTTTAGAAGCCAATCTTAATGATTCGGGATTTTTTATGTTTCCCTCAATGCTTTCTATGAGCACATCAATATCTCTTATAAGGTCGGAGCAGTTAACATATCTTTTTGCCAGCTCGCAGCTTGTGGCTCTGTCCCACATTTCATAAAGCTTGGAAATAATGCCCTCGTATTTGCTTTTACCCTCGCTTATGTAGCCAAAATCAAAGCCGTCAATTTCGCCGCACACAAGATAGCACAGAACCTTAACCGCGGCGGTCAGATCAAGCACGCAGGACAAGGATGTGTCCCCTGCCCTTATGCCTTGGCAAAGCAAAGCTTTATCGTCCTCATCGTACCATTCAGGTGTGTTTGCATATATATAACCGCTTTCGCCATTGGTTTTAAGGTTTTCAATAACCTCCGATTTTAAACAGGCTGAACCGAAATCCAGAACCTGCATTATATGGTGGTCGCTTTCATTCTCCTTGAATCTGAATATATTTTCTGATTTCACATCAAAATGTATATATCCCAATTGGTGTAACGCGTCAAGTGATTCAACGAAGCCCTTGTATTCCTTGAAAATTCTTAAGAAGTCCTTAATCATTACAGGGCTTTCACAGGTAAGAGTTGAGCCGTTTACCGCCTCAAAAAGATGATACTGCGTCACCCCGTCTGTGCCGACATAGGCTTGCTTAAGAAAATAGTTACTGCCTTTACCGTTATAGTATTGGCTGATTTTACGGTTAATTTCCAGAGAAGGGCTGCTTCCCTCCTCAACAGTAAATTGCTTTACCAAATATCTGTTTCCCGCATCGTCATTGGCGTAATACACAACGCAGGTGCTTCCTCTTGTTACAATGCAATCCGCTAAATCGGGAAGCATTTTCTTTATTTCAGTATAATCGCTATGGGGCTTTGTTGCTTTTATTGGCGTTATCTTAATACATATGTCATGATTTTTATCATGTATTTCTATTCTCGTCATTTTTGCCCTCAATGTTCAAATTGTGAAATAGCTTAATCCTCTGCGATTTCTCCGTCAGTAAGATCATTATCAATATCCTTAATGGTTTCATCAAGCAACGCTTCATCTAAGAAATCATAAAAAATAAACTCTCTGTACGGATAAAGCTTTTTATTGCTTGCTATGATGCTGTTGTAGTCCACATTATAGATTGCAAGTAAAAGCAGAAAATCGTATTTGCTGATTTCCGCATTCAGCTGTGGCATTCTGCAGTAATCAAGCATTTTGTTGATTTTTTGCTCTATGGTCGCTGCCGCGTGGGCTTTTGTTCCGTATGCATCAATATGCTTTTTAATCACCTTGGAGCTTAACGAGGTCATTATGGTGGCAAGCATCATATTTCTTGTGATGTTTTCCTTGTTATTAACCATTCTGTCAAACTCCGCCATTGACATATCCAATATTTCTCCCGAAGGCGCTTTTACGAAGCTTTCCCTAATTTCCTCAAGCTCCAATTCAAGCTCCTCATCCTTCATATAGCAACGGTTGTCCTCGTCGCTTTTTCCGTTCAAAACAAATTTTCTGTATTCCTCATAATCAATTTTATGTAGGTATTTAATGCAGTTCATACACATCTGTCTGCTGAGTAAATACAGGCTTTTTTGAGTCTGTCTGTTTGTTAATGCAAATTGTATTATATCCTTTAATTCGTAGTTATAGATCTTGTCATCTCTTTTTTCACGAATTCCTATTCTTGACTGAGATGATTTTTTTGATAAAACATTGATAATTTCATCTATTGTGCAGCCGCAAAGAAGCGCCGCGTATGCAAAATATCTGCTGATGTGTCTTCTGCCGAAGTCAAGCGCGTATTGAGAAACAAAGCGATAAACTGTTTTCTTGCTTTTATCGTCGTCCTTGCTTCCTATTGCTTCTATGCTGTTAAAGTCGTTTCTTATGGCTCTTGTAAATGTACCGCTTGACTCTGCGCCTGTTTCGTTGGCTATTTTTTCCAATTCACTGTCATTACACAGCTGACGGAATATAACATATGCATTTTCGCCTGTTTTTTCCTCAAGCATAATTGATACAGATACGCAGAAATCGAAAAAGTCCAATTCGTATAGCTTTTCCAAGCCCAAAATACCGATATCGTTATTGAAGCATTCTATTCTGTTTTCTCTGTGTCTTCTATGAATACCCAAGAAAAGAAGCAAATCTAAATACTTTTTTCTTTCAAGATTTCTGACAAATGGCGGCATAGACTCTCCGTTTATCCAGTTTCTGATATTTCTACCGAAGCTATCCTCGCTTGCGCTGTTAAAAATAGCTTTACCGCCGTTTTTCTTATACAAATCAGACACAAATTTTCTTGCAGAGAGCTCACCGATTGCATCTATAATAAGCGATTTGAAATACTCCTGCTTATTTATTTCATATTCGTTGGATTGAAGCAGCTCTTGATATACTTTTCTTGCCTTTTCAACTGACATTTTTTTAACTGATTTCATTTTTCTCTCTCCTTTGCGTCTAAAATTTTATAGGTTATTATTTTATAATAGCATATATTATTTTTTTTGTAAACATTATTTTACAAATTTTGCGGTTTTTTTATTACTTATTGCAATTTAAAATTGAATGTGATAAAATTGTATAAAAAAGGTTCGCAAGAGGTGATTTTATGAGCACAATCAAGGTGATGACATTCAATCTTCGCTATGATTCAGAGCAGGATGGAATTAATTCGTTCACAAATAGATTTGACAGAGTTTTAGAGGTTATCAAAAAGGAAAATCCCGATATAATTGGCTTTCAAGAGGTTATTGAGTCAATGAGGGACAGATTAAGACGCGCCTTGCCAGATTACTGTATGGCGGGC
>JAFQAM010000004.1 GCA_017416885.1 Clostridia bacterium
ATATGCAAGAGCTGCGGCTTTAAGGTAAGGATAAATGAATATTACGATTTAGTAAATGTAAATGGCAAAAATGCGCCTGAGGATATTGACAAATGGTATAAGTGGCAAAGAAAATGCGTTAGCGAGGAAATTAAGAACGACGGATTTGAAATGGAGCTAAGCGGAAGCTTATGCACGCTAAGAACCGACAAGCTGAAAAAATCGCCTGAAAACAGAGTGGTTTTATCTTACGGAAATGTGAAGCTGACAAATCGAGGTCTTTATTTTAATGGAATGCTTAACGGTGAAAGCGTTGATTTTGAATTCCACGCAAATTCTGTATATTCACTTACCTTCTCTACAAAGGGATTTTTGGAATTTTATCATAATAACGATTATTTTATGATTGTGCCTGATGATAAGGATCAGTGCCTTATAAAGTGGACCTTAGCATCAGAGGAAATACATAATCTGTACGACAAAAGGTGGGCAGATGCTTGCTTAGATGTTTATGATTATGAAAAAGGAGAGATTTATGAATAAGGGAAAAGAATTAGATGTAAAAATAAAGTTTGGCCTTAAAAGCTTTATCACTGTTGTAGCAATACTTTTTGTGGTTTTGTTCGTTGTTGGTATTCTTACCTTTGCAATACCTGCCGGACGGTACACAATTTACACTACTGATATTTCAAAGGCTGATTTACCTTTTTATCAATATACAGAGGATGCGTCTCTTAACAAGCAAATTGTAATTGATTCCTTCCGTGAGCTGACTGATGAGGAAAACACCTCCAGATTACCTGTATGGCGTTGGATACTTTCACCGTTTGAGGCCTTGATTTTAGGCAGCAACAGCTCAAACATGATAATGATTATTGCGCTTTTGTTGGTGCTTGGCGGTACATTCAAGGTGCTTGAGGAAAGCGGCGGCTTAGTTTCTCTTGTAAGAGTTATTATGCTAAAGCTTCAATCAAAGCGATTTGTAGCGATTTGGGCAATAACTGCTATAATTATGATTTTATCTGCAGTTTTCGGTCTTCAGGAGCAATTACTGATTTTGTATCCTGTATTTGCAATGCTATGCACTGCGCTTAATTGGTCACGCTTTACCGCTATTTCCTTTGTATTGATTTCATCGGGCGTTGGCTTTACTACCGCTATTACAAATCCGTTAACAATAGGCACTGCTTCAATTGCCGCCGGCGTTAATGTAACTGACGGTATTTGGTACAGAATTATTATTTTCTTAGTAATGTATGTTGTTACCTCTCTGTTCTTAACCGCTTTAGCTAAGCGTGACGAAAGAAAGGCAACCGAGAAATTTGATGTTCAGGGCTTTGTGACTGTTACAGATGAAGAGCACAAGGAGGATATCAGCAAATCAAAAATGATTATTGCGTTATTTTCAATTGCGCTTTTAGCGGTTATTATTACTACTGCAATAGAGTCATTAAGGTCTTTGGCTATGGTATTTATGGCAGTTGCGTTTATTGTTGGAACTGTTATTATAGGCAGAGTTTTATTAGGCTCATACAAAAAGCTTGGCAAGAGCTTTATCAAGGGCGTTAAGGATGTTCTTCCTTCAATTGTAATTATTATGATTGCGTTCGGCATTACATATATAGCTCAACAAGGAAATATATTACATACAATATTCTATTACTTCTATAATTCGGTAACAAACATTTCGCCGTATCTTGCAGTTGTTATTCTATATGCATTCGTGCTTATTATTGAATTTTTTATTCCGAGCGCATCGGCTAAGGCGGTATTGATTATTCCTATGCTTACTCTTGCGCCGATTGATGGAATAAGCAAAACCGTTATTATTCTGACATATTTATTCGCTGACGGATATACAAATGTTTTATATCCAACCTGCGGAACATTGCTTGTTGGATTAGGTCTTGCAAATGTAAGCTTTGCAGAGTGGTTTAAGAAAACTATTTTGTTCCAGCTATTGCTATTTGCTATATCAATCGGTTTCTTAATGTTAGCTATATTTATTGGACTATAAAGCAAAACGAACCGTTTACATAAAAGCGGTTCGTTTTGTTATTTAAAAAGCCTTCCCTGCGCTTGTAGGGAAGGCTTTTTATATAGTTTTAATTAGCAGTTAATTAATGAAACAATGATTGTAGCTACTGAGCCGATAACCATTAGTCCTGCTAAAATGCCACAAAGAATTCTTGTAGCGCTAACCTTAGCCTTTTTGCGATCGTTTTGCTTTCCCATTTTTTAGTCCTCCATATCCTCTATTTTCAGTTGTTTTTTTGCTATATTTTTATGATTCATTAAAATTCCCGTTGCAGGAATTTTTAATTTTCTGTATGACATTGCATCAGAGTATTTTTTTGAATAATCGCCACATACCTCAGTGATTTTCTGTTTTTTCTTAAGATTCATAGCGAATACTGTCGTACCTACCGAGGTTCTTGTTGTCTTGATTGGAATGAGTGACGGGCGGATTAAAATTGCCTTGGATTCCGAGTTGATAATCAAGATATGCTCATCATCCTTGCCCTCCCACACAACGCCTACAATCGGTGATGCATCAGAAAATGCTTTTTTCAGCTTTTTGCGTGAGCCCTGTGTCGCGTATTGGCTTGCGGGGACTCTTACAGCCTTACCGTTTTCAAAAACGAAAATTACATTCTGATTTTCGTCAAGGTTAGGATTTATCTTCATAAATACAGGCTTTTCATCGTCCTCGAAGTTAAGCTTTTTAGGAACATAGACACCGATTTCCGACGCCTTAGATGTTTCAAAGTCTGATATTTTAGCAAAATAAAGCTGACATTTATTTGTGAAGAATATTACCTCGTCCTTATTGTTTACATCGCCCTCAAAGACAAGCTCGTCATCCTCCTTGAACTTCTGCTCGGAGTTGCCTCTTAATGATTGCTGAGTAATTTTCTTTAAGTAGCCGTCCTTTGTATAGAAAAGTCTCGCCACATAGTCCTCAATCATTATTTCCTTATCAAAGGTGGTAATGCTTGATGCATCAATTATATCTGTTTTTCTTGGCTTTGCATACTTCTTTTTGATTACTGTAAGCTGCTTGACAATTTGCGCCTTTAATTTGATTTCATCGTTCAGCATTTCGTTATAGAACGCGATTTCCTTTTCAAGCTCCTTGATTTCAGCAAGTCTGTTCAGGATATATTCTCTGTTAAGGTGACGAAGCTTGATATCGGCAATATATTCTGCCTGCTCCTCATCGACGCCGAAGCCTGCCATAAGGTTAGGTACTACATCCTCGTCCTTTTCGGTTTCTTTAACGATTTTTACCGCCTTGTCAATATCAAGCAGGATTTTGCCAAGTCCTAAGAGTAAATGAAGCTTTGCGTTTTTCTTTTCAAGCTCGAAGGTGTACTCTCTTGCAAGGCATTCCTTTCTGAAACGGATCCATTCAACTAAAATGCCGCGAATTCCAAGCTGTCTCGGAACTCCGTCAATAAGCACATTGAAGTTACAAGCGAAGTTATCCTCCATTGGAGTAAACTTATAGAGCTTTTGCATAACCTGCTCGGGATCATAGCCCTTCTTTAAATCAATGGTGAGCTTTAAGCCATTAATGTCGGTTTCGTCACGGACCTCATTGATTTCCTTCAGCTTACCTGCCTTATATAGCTCGGAAATTTCCTTCATAATCGCTTCAACGGTGGTTGAATACGGGATTTCCGTAATATCAATACAGTTAGCCTTTTCATCATAGGTATATTTGCCTCGTAAGCGGATTGGGCCCTTGCCTGTTTCGTAAACCTTTTTGATTTGCTCTCTGTCGTAAACTACTGTACCGCCGCAAGGGAAGTCAGGAGCCTTTACGATTTCCATTATTTTATCAATGTCCGTTCTCGGCGCTCTTAAAAGCGCTATGGCTGCGTCACAT
The DNA here is from genome assembly GCA_017416885.1 of Clostridia bacterium. Classification (GTDB taxonomy): domain Bacteria; phylum Bacillota; class Clostridia; order Oscillospirales; family CAG-272; genus RGIG2000. Next base: position 3,872 of record JAFQAM010000004.1, read on the forward strand.
ATTTCTCCAAGATTGAAGGAGCAAATTGATGAAGCAAGGCCAACGGCAATTCCCATATTAGCGGATACTAAAATGTTTGGGAATGTGGTTGGTAATAGTCTTGGCTCCTTTAATGTGCTATCGTAGTTATCTACCATATCAACGGCATTTTTGTCAATGCCTGAGAAAATCTCGGTACAGAAGGAGTCAAGCTTTGCCTCTGTATATCTTGATGCGGCAAATGCCATTGTACTGTATTGCTTACCGAATGAGCCCTTGGAGTCTATGAACGGATGCAAGAGCGCCTCATTTCCTCTTGTAAGACGCACCATTGTTTCATATATAGACGCATCGCCGTGCGGATTGAGCTTCATCGTTTCACCAACGATATTGGCGCTTTTTGTTCTGTGATTATGTAAAAGTCCCATTTTATACATTGTATAAAGGAGCTTTCTGTGTGATGGCTTGAAGCCGTCGATTTCAGGGATTGCGCGGGAAACCATTACGCTGACAGCGTATGGCATATAGTTCGTTTCGATTGTTTCTGTAATAGGTTGAATAAAGGGTTCTCTCTCCTTATATTCTGCTTTTTCTTGCTTTTTCTTTCCTTTTGCCATTTATCCTCCTAATACTCTATGCGCGCAAGCGCGTATCATTCTGTTATAAATTGCCAATGATTCACCCTCATCATACGGAAGGTGCGCATAGACGGTATCGACTCCTAAATCGTCCGCCTTGCGTAAAAGGTCAAACAGTCTTTTTGTTTGCTCCTTTATATCGTCCTTTTTACCTACCGGTAAAAGGTTTTTGCTGTCAAGAAGCGGTATTTCCTCATCATAGCACATAATTGCGCAATTTTCATTTTTTTGCTTCTCTCTTGCAAGCTCAATAAAGCTTATAGTCTTATCGTTAACTAAATATAAATTAGCCTTTGGCGCGTAATGCTTATATTTCATGCCCGGGGATAATGCGGTTTCACCTTGCTTCAGCTCCTCTTTAACCGCGTTTGCTACGGTTACATTGGGGCATACGGTTTTAAGCATTTCTACGGTTACGGCGCCCGGACGAAGTAATACAATAGAGTTTTCTGTAATTGAAATTACAGTTGACTCAACGCCTACCTCA
>JAFQAM010000362.1 GCA_017416885.1 Clostridia bacterium
AATGACCGCGTTTATCGATACGCCCAAGCGCATTTGAATATGAAGGGGATGGGTACAACCATAGTTGCCGCGCTGACAATAGATAATACCGTCTTTATTTTAAATGTAGGCGACAGCAGAGCATATTTCCTGAAGGGAAATAAATATCAGCAAATTACAAAGGATCATTCCTATGTGCAATACTTAATTGATTTAGGTCAGCTTACTGAAGAGGAGGCTATGCAATCCGATAAGAAAAACATAATCACAAGAGCAGTAGGCACTGAAAGAGATGTGGACGGAGATATTTATAAGCAAACAGTAACCCCGGGCACATTTATCCTGCTTTGCACAGACGGACTTGCAAACTATATCAATGGCGAAACAATGTGCGAAATTGTTTCAGGAGATTATAACGCAATCAGCGCAGACGAAATAGGCTTAACGGTCAGAGCAAGAAGATTAGTGGATAAGGCAAACGATTTAGGCGGAGCGGACAATATAACCGTTGTTTTGATGAGAGTTTAGGAGAGAGAAAATGAGTGCAGAGAAAAACGAAATCTATGAGAGAAGAATAGGAAGCGTTTTAGATAAAAGATACCGTCTTGATGGAATTATAGGCTACGGCGGAATGGCTGTGGTTTATAAGGCGACAGATTTATCTGTTAATAATCAGGTGGTTGCAATTAAAATGCTGAAGGAAGACAGCGCTTGCGATGAAATCGTTGTAAAGCGCTTCAAAAACGAGTGTAGAGCGGAATCAATGCTCACACACAGAAATATTGTTTCTGTACACGAGGTAAACATTAAGGGCGACCTTAAATATATGGTTATGGAATATGTACAAGGCATAACATTAAAAAATTATTTAACAAGCAATAACGGACCTCTTGAGCTGACTGAAATTATCAGCTATGTGGTGCAGGTTTTAAGAGCGCTAAGAGTTGCGCATAAGGAAGGCATTATCCATAGAGACATCAAGCCTCAGAATGTGATGGTTTTAGGCGATGGCAGAGTAAAGGTGATGGATTTCGGTATTGCTAAGCTACCAAACGCAGAAACCGTAACAGTAACCGATAAGGCGGTAGGCACAGTTTACTATATGAGCCCCGAGCAGGCAAGCGGTAAGGATTTAGATCCAAGAAGCGATATTTACTCGCTTGGCGCAATGATGTACGAGCTTGCAACAGGCGAAATGCCCTTCGTTGGCGATTCACCTGTATCAATTTTAATGAAGCATGTTCACGATCCTCTTGTACCGCCAAGAGTAGTAAATTCAAAAATTCCTGTTGGACTTGAGCAGATAATTATGTGCGCAATGAGTAAAAAGCCCCACGACCGCTTTGACTCAGCCGACCAGATGCTTGGCTATATCAAGGAATTGGAAAGAGATCCAAAAATCAAATTCGATGAGCTTCCCTCAAATACATCCTGGCAAAACTTTAAGGCAAGACTCAAGAGAGCATTCTCAAAGGAAAAGAAAAAATGATTTCAGGAACAGTCATTAAAGGAGTGGGCGGTCTTTATACCGTTCGCTTAGACGAAGAAATAAATGGCGAAAAATACATAAATGTCCGTGGCAGAGGCTCATTCCGTCACGAAAAAATAGTTCTGTTGACAGGTGACAGAGTAGAAATAGAAATGCAAAAGGAAAATGAGTTTTTCTGCAAGAAAATTCTTGAAAGAAAAAATTCCTTAATTCGCCCGCCTCTTGCAAACCTTGATGTGATTTTTGCTGTAATCCCTTGCGTGAAGCCACAGCCCGACCTTCAAATTGTCGATAAAATGATATCAATTTGCGAGCATAACAAAATCGAGCCTGTAATAGTAATTACAAAAGCCGACTTGGATATGGACTTCGCAAATAAAATATACGAAATCTACAAAAAATGCGGCTTCAATGTGTTTATAACCTCATCGGAAAATAAAAACGGCGTTGATGAAATTTACTCATATATCAAGGAAATTTCTCAGAAGCAAGCCCCGCTTTGCGCATTTGCGGGAGTTTCTGGCGCAGGAAAAAGCACGCTTTTAAATGCAATTTTCGAGGGACTTAAGCTTGAAACAGGGGAGCTTAGCCAAAAGATTGAGCGAGGCAAAAATACAACGCGACATACCGAGCTTTTCCCATATGATGAAATCATAGGAGAGGGACACAAGGGCTACCTTGCCGATACACCCGGCTTTTCGCTTTTAGATTTTGAACGCTTCGACTTTTTCACACTTGATGAGCTTTTTGATACATTCCGAGAATTTGAAAAATCCCGCGGAGAGTGTCGCTATACCAAATGCTCGCACACAAAAGAGGACGGATGCGACATAATCGCAAGAGTAAAAAGCGGCGACATTCCAAAATCCCGACACCAAAGCTACTTAGCTCTTTACGAGGTGCTTAAGAAAAAGCCTTCGTGGAAGAAATGATTTTAGTGGTCAGCGGTTAGTTCTCATTTTGCGAAGCAAAATATATCGAAAGACCGAAGGTCTTATATCGAATTTCACGCAGTGAAATATATCGAATTTGCGTAGCAAATATATCGAGTGCGTAGCACATATTAGCGGCTAAGGGAGGAGACCGCTTGCGGTGGAAGGTTTTTGATTTCATTCATACAAACCGCATTACATTTAGCCACAGTAACACTTTCAATTTCTCAACATAAAATTATATTAAAACCATATTATTTTTTGGAGCATATATGAAAATTGTTGTTGTGAAGTCACCGAAGCTTTTTGTTCCTATTTTGCGAAAGCTTTTCAAAATTAAAAAATAAATTAATCGCCAAGTCTCTTGGCGATTTTTTGTTGACAATCTTGATTATAAATGCTATACTATAATAGTAAAACTATAAAATAAAGGAGTATTTATGAAAAACAGATTTTTACTATTCACACTTATTGTGTTGTCATTAGTATGTCTTTTTGCAATTTCTATTTCTGCCGAAGCAGTTTATGTAAACCATAACGGCGAGCAGGTAAGCGCAGACAGCGAAGACATCGCATACGAAATCGAGCTCGAAAAGGCATTTGAAAAAAACGGTAACTGTAAAATGAAGTACATTTACCTACACGATGAAACTGTTACCAAAATTGTAATCCCTGCCATCGAGCTTACTCATTCAAACGGAACTGTTTACAAAATGGCAGAGTATGACTATGTAAGACTTTCAACAGGCTGGGATGGAACATTATCCGTATATACTCTTGCTGATAAAGACACAAAGTCAAATAGCTTACACTCACAAATGACCGAGCTTGAATTTCATGTTCCTGTGCTTGGCGACGGAGCAGGTCAAAAGGGCAATTTAGCAGGTTGGACCTCTCTTGAAAAAATCAGTTATTTTTCAAGAGCATATGAACCGCAAAACAAGGGCGGCTATCTATACAATTGCGTTTCACTTAGAGAAATCCATTTTTACGGTGAAAACAATATGCTGTCAGGCAACTTCTTTCCGTCAAATTCTATTACAGGCGGCTTAGTTGTATTCCACGAGGACGCAACAGGTACAATCAGAGAATGTGCAATGCAGGCTTTAAACGGCAAGGATTGGACAGTTTATTTAAATACAAAAATGCAGCCGAAAACAGCAGACGACCCTCGCCTTACATGGAATAAAAGTGGCAACAGTTTAAAATTTATCCTTCTTGTAAATGATGATTCTGTCTATACAGAAGAGCAAATCGCATCATATGAAACATTTTGGCAAGCAGGCAATAACAAGAACGCAAATAATGCAAAATATTCAATGTCAATCCAATCCTACTGTGATTATTACGGCGAGCATGTAAGCATGGAAGCATTATCAACATGCGTATCAAAATGCTTAAGCTGCGGCGAAATTGCAATACCAAAGAATCCTGTGCATAACGAAAGCGTTACAATCGTATATGATGATTTTGCAGCAAACGGCACAAAAACAACAAAGTGCTTGAATGAAAATTGCCCACTTAACACCGAGCCAAAGGTTGAAAACGCAGAGCCTCTCTTTATTTTCAAGGGCTACTCAACAGACGGCAAGGAAATTTGCGTAGGCTATGTAATCAATGTAAACGCAATTGACGAATATAAAGCATTAAATCCTGAAAAGAGCTTCAAGTACGGTATCGTAGCATCAGCTAATAACAATAATCCAATTGATGTTACCGCAAATACAATCAATGTAGATTTAACAAATGAAAAATATACCGCGCTCGACTTTAAGCTAACAGGCGATTGGAGCAAGGAAGCAAGCGCAAGCGCTAAGCTTTCAATGAACATCTATACATCAGTAGCAGATGGCGAGGGCGCTAAGGTAAGCTATGTTTACGGCTATACCGATGGCGACACAATCATCAGCGCAAGCTATGATGTAGCAGATCAAATCACCTATAAGGATTTAAATTCACAAGCTGAATAACAAAAATCACCGATTGAAAAATCGGTGACTTTTTTATAAAATAATCCACTGTGTGTAAATAAAATGCTATTTTCTTGCAACATTTGTATCATAAGCCGCCTTGATTACCGCCTTGCTTACAACACTTGCAACTCTTTTATCAAGAGCATTAGGAATAATATTTTCCTCACTTAATTCATCATCACTGATTAATGAAGCTAAAGCATATGAGGTTGCAAGCTTCATTTCCTCGTTTATTTGGCTTGCCTGACAGTCAAGTGCGCCTCTGAATATACCGGGGAATGCAAGCACATTGTTAATTTGGTTAGGAAAATCGCTTCTTCCCGTGCCTACAATTCTTGCCCCCGCATTTTTAGCAAGGTCGGGCATAATTTCAGGCGTAGGATTTGCCATAGGAAATACAATAGCGTCAGATGCCATTGATTTTACCATTTCCTCACTTACAATATTAGGCGCGCTTACACCGATAAATACATCACACCCCACCATAGCATCACAAAGAGAGCCTCTTATCATTTCCTTGTTTGTTATTTCAGCCATTTCACGGTGCGCGGAATTCAGATTTTCATCCCCTTTGCAAATAATACCGAAGCGGTCAACCATAATAAGATTTTTAACGCCCATATTCAATAAATGCTTGCCGATAGCAATACCCGCCGAGCCTGCGCCATTGATTACAACATTAATTTTATCAATATCCTTTTTTACAACTCTCAGCGCATTTAACAGAGCCGCGCCAACCACAATAGCAGTACCGTGCTGATCGTCATGAAAAACGGGAATATCGCACACTTCCTTAAGCTTTTTTTCAATTTCAAAGCATCTTGGAGCAGAAATGTCCTCTAAATTTATACCGCCAAAGGAGCCTGAAATTAACTCAACAGTCCTTACGATTTCATCAACATCCTTGCTTTTTATACAAATCGGAAAAGCATCCACATCGGCAAACGCCTTAAATAAAGCACATTTGCCCTCCATAACAGGCATACCTGCTTCAGGTCCGATATCGCCAAGACCTAAAACAGCAGTACCGTCAGTAATAACCGCCACTAAATTTGAACGGCGTGTCAGCTCATAGCTTTTTGAAATGTCCTTTTGAATTTCAAGGCAAGGCTCTGCAACACCGGGCGTATATGCTAAGGATAAATCCTCTCTTGTATCAATTTTGGCTCGGGAAATAACCTCAATTTTGCCATTCCACTCATAATGCTTTTTCAGTGACTTTTGTCTTATATCCATTTATACCATCTCCTCGGGCTTAAAATATCCGTCAAACTCTTCCTCGCTTAAATAGCCAAGCTTCAAGCAAGCTTCCTTCAAGGAAAGTCCATCCCTGTGCGCCAATTTCGCTATTTCTGCGCCTTTTTCATAGCCGATATAAGGCGTCAAAGCGGTAACCAACATCAGGGAATTATGCAAATTGTCATACATTCTTTTATCGTTTACCGTAATTCCTTGAACGCAATTTACATTAAAGGAATTAATACCGTCAGTCAGTAGGGTAACCGACTGTAAAAAGTTATAAATTATAACAGGCATAAATACATTTAATTCAAAATTGCCCTGTGAAGCGCAAATGCCGATTATAGCATCGTTTCCCATAACCTGTGTGGCAATCATAGTAATAGCCTCGCACTGTGTAGGATTTACCTTGCCCGGCATAATAGATGAGCCCGGCTCATTTTCGGGTATGAAAATCTCACCGAGACCGCATCTCGGACCGCTTGCTAACCATCTTATATCATTTGCAATCTTCATTAAATCACAAGCTAACGCCTTTAAAGCACCATGCGCAAACACGATTTCATCCTTAGAGGAAAGGGCGTGGAACTTGTTTTTAGCAGGCTTAAATTTAACATCTATAA